>NZ_BAAABI010000005.1:0-193109 GCF_054785215.1 Lapidilactobacillus salsurivasis
AAAGGCTTAGCCCTTAACTAAGAATCACAGTCCGTCTGGCAACCTGCGGACTCTAAAGGCTTTGGTAATTAGCACGTAAGACCTGCTTGCAGGCGATGGCTGTATCTAAGCAAATTGTGGTCGTGTCGCCGTTTGGCGGTGCTCTCACAAGCCTGTGACTTTAGTCACGGGTGGTTGACCCATGCCACCTGCTTTCTCTTGATGACCCTAGCATAGCAGGCGGCACGCTCACCGTAAACAGCTGGCGGGCGTGTTCGAACGTCTTTTGCAAAAACAGCAGATCCTAAGCCCTATTTTGCGAAAAGCTTTCACAACGTGCGTGAAACCGTCTGTGGTTATAAAAGTAGGTTGGCCGCGGCGTTAAATTGGTGACACCAGTGTAGCCTGCTTGATGAACTAGGACATGATCATGATGAATCAGTTTGATCGGCTGAATTGGTCGGTTTCACCAGGGTTTGTCTAGGAAGTAGGTAAAGATGTTCAACGGATAAAACCGTACCAACTGATCCAAATCCGTTGGCATTGCCGTACCATCAAAAAAGCGGGCGATTGTTCAACCGCTCGCTCACAAAAGCACTTCGTCAGATTCTTCGCTTCAATTGCAGATCGGCGCAATTCTGTTCAGCACCCAGCTGTGACTGCGCGGCTCTATTCAGAGTGAGATCCCGACCTGGTCAGCTTCTGAACATTAGCCTAGCAAGGATTTTGGAAGCTGAACTTTGCTACCAGAAACCTTGCGTAGCTAAGCACAGAAGGCAGTTGCGCGGAGCACGTTTCCAGTCCGCAACAGCAGTCCCAGCCGGTTGCGTTCACGCGCAACACCCACCAAAACCTGTAATCAAGCAAAAAAAACGCCTGCAGCAACAAGCCACAGGCACCCAATTATTTTGACCGGCAATCAAGCCAAAACTTCCAACCCGAAATCACGCAATACCGTCGAATAAGCATTAACTAAGTCACGGTTCTGGTGTTCATCCGCGTAAGGTCCGTGGGCCAACTCGATAAATTTACCTAAGTTGATCTGCTTACCCTGATTATCATAGAATTCCACGGTTTGACGGCGCTCAGCCAATGGAAAGCGCAACGTGACCTGACCGCAAGCCAGCGCCGGATATTCCGCGTTGGCTCGCGGTGAAACCACATCCGCCACCGTTTCGTGAAACGGTTCAAACAACTCGTTCGAACGACGATCGGCCAGACCATCATACATTGGTGAGGACAGATTGGTCGTTGGGAAATAACGCAGTAAATCCTTCAAATAATCTTGAGCCCGAGCATTATCGCGATATTCCACCGCGCGCGTCACTGCCAACAGGTCCACCAACACATCACGATACAAGATCTGGCTGGCAAATGAAACACTCAACTGCTCAGTCGCGTCATTTTGTAAGGTGACCAGAATCTTCGCCACGCCGCGATTCACATCATAATTGACCATGGTATCCCTCATTTCCTTGCATTCTAACTACTATTGTAGCCAATTTGTGCAGAAAGATAAACCATTGACCTTTGAAAAATAAAAATAGCGGAAAACAGCGGAAATCATTGGAAAATCCACACTCAGGCGCGCGCCTGTCATTTTCTGGCGGCAGACGGCTACCGCTTAATAAGGGCGATCACCGTCAGTGCCCGGTTGATCAACGCCTAAGCTGGCAAATTGATGCAATTGCGGGTCACGAATAATTTTTACGATCAAATCGGCTAAACTGGCCCGGGAAATGATCGTGCCTTTGAACGGCTCGCCTTTCTCCGTCAGCTCATAATTGATCTGGGGATCATCGTTCATGTAAGCCGCGCGAATGATCGTATAATTCAAATCCGACTGCTCGATCAAAGCCGCCGCCCGCCGCGTATCGTCCATCACCGGCGTGCCAATGCTGGCTTCCACCCAACGACCAAATTCCCCGGGCACCTCATGATAGAGGCCTAAGCCGGTAACATAAATCAGCCGATTGACCTGATTTGCTGTCATCGTCTGGACGATTTTCCGCGCCAGCGGTTCAAACTCGCCGCCTAAGTTCGCGTAGACCAGATCCTGACCGGCCACCGCTTGACTCAATGTGGGCAGGTCATTGACATCGCCATCAATGATTGCCACGCGCCGGGGATCTGGATTCGTCAAGCGCTCACTGTGCCGCAAGTACAGCGTCAATTGAATATCCGCCGTTTCCGCTAATAACCGCGCTGTCACCAGCCGCGCGATCTGTCCATGCGCCCCTAATATCAAAACTTTCTTCATCTTTCTGACCTAGCCTTTCACTATCGTTCACAATGCTACTGATCTCCCGGCTGGCGGCAACCAAAGACTGCCCCACCGGATTAAGATCAGCCATCATCTGATCCTAGCTCAGATTTGGCGCTGTGACCAATACCTATTATTGATCGCGGCTATGCCTGAAAAGCATAATTACCTACCCAACCGTCTTTCAGCAACATCCAGCTCACACTTTTCCCAGCAGCGAGATTTTACGGCTACTGTTGGTCAATGAGGCTAGCAAAGGAGATACAAAAACCCATTCCGCCAGGGAATGGGTTTTCGATCATCAATCTTTTGATTAACGTTTTGCTTCTTTGATCCGAGCAGCTTTGCCTCGCAATGCGCGTAAGTAGTACAATTTCGCACGACGGACAGCACCATGACGGACAACTTCGATCTTCTCAACACGAGGTGTGTGCAGTGGGAAAGTCCGTTCAACGCCAACACCGTTACTGATCTTACGAACGGTATAAGTTGAGCTGATGCCAGTACCACGGCGTTTGATCACAACACCTTCGAAAAGCTGGACACGTTCGCGGGTACCTTCGACGATTTTAGCGTGGACACGTAAAGTATCGCCGGCACGGAAATCAGGAATATCGCTACGCAATTGACTCTTGGTGATCTCAGAAATTAATGGGTTCATGTTTTTCTCCTCTTTCGCCGACATTCTTACCTTGTTTTCAGACCGAGACAGCGGAATATCGTTGTTATATGGCTCGCACCACAATTTTATATTCTATCATAAATCATTGAAGCTTGACAAGTCATCGCGGCGATTTAATTCGCGAACAAGCGCGGCGATTTGGGGATCATCCAGTTGCGCCAACAAGTCCGGTCGTTGTTGCAACGTCCGCCAAACCGCCGCTTTTAGACGCCAGTCGCGAATCAATTGATGATTGCCATTCATCAGGACCTCGGGAACTTTCTGCCCTTGATAATCGGCTGGGCGGGTGTATTGCGGGTATTCCAACAGCCCCTGCGCGAAAGAATCGGTCGCCGCCGACTCTTGACTGCCGAGCACGCCGGGGATCTGCCGCGCCAAGGCATCGATCATCACCATCGCCGGCAACTCGCCGCCGGTCAAGACATAATCGCCTAATGAAACAGTGTCTGTGGCTAAATCGTAGACCCGTTGATCGAAGCCTTCATAGTGGCCACAGATGAAGACCAAATGTTGCGCTTGAGCCAACTCCACCGCGTATTGGTGGTCAAATTGGCGCCCAGCCGGATCCAAAATAATCGTCCGCTCAGCCGGACCGTGCTTGGCGGTCACGTCCGCCAGCGCCGCCGCGATCGGCTGCACTTGCAGCAACATGCCGGCCCCGCCACCATAAGGCGTATCATCGACGCTATGATGTTTGTTGGCCGCGAAGTCGCGAAAGTCAGTGACATCGATTTTCAACAAGTTTCTCGCTTGGGCCTTGCCGATCATCGACTCCTGCAAGGCGCTAAACATATCCGGAAACAAACTTAAAATATCAATTTGCATACCTAATCATCCAATCCTGCGGGTACATCGACCAAAGCTGTTTTCGTGGTCAAGTCGATCGCCAAAACGACTGATTTGAGAAACGGCAAGAGCAGATCCGCCTGACCCGGCCGCTGGATCACCCAGACATCGTTCGCGCCAGGCGCCAGAATTTCCTTGACCTTGCCTAACGGTTCCTTAGTTTCATGATCCAAAATCGTCAGCCCAATGATATCCCGATAATAATATTCGTTGGGCGCCAACTTCTGTTGATCGGCCTCGGCGACATACAGCAATTTCCCTTTAAAGGGTTCCACCAAATTGATATCTTGGTAATCCTTGAAGGTCAATAAATGAAATTGTTTGTGGATCCGGTGGCCCGTGATCTCCAAGGGTAAATAACCATGATTTTGTTGAATGAACAGACGCTGGCCTTTCTTGAAACGCAATTCTGGAAAGTCAGTGGTCGCGATCACCCGCACTTCGCCTTGAATCCCATGGGTGTTGACGATCGTGCCAACTTCATAATAATTTGTTTCTGTCACCGTTCCGTCCTCCTTTTGAAACGTGCTGCGTCCAACTGACTTCTGTGCTTAGCTATGTGACATCCTCGGCAGCAAAGACCGCTACCAAAGGCATCGCTATGCTAGTGCTCGAAGTCACCCTGTTGCACTCCGCACTTTGCCAATAAGAAAGGCTGAGATAAAATATCCCAGCCTCCCCCTAACTAATTATCAAGTATGTTCAAACGGATCCGTTTGCCATTATCCAGCCGAATCCCGTAGATCAATGTGCGAATCGCTTGCGCAACCCGACCTTGCTTACCAATGACCCGTCCAATATCCTTACGATCCAAAGCCACGTTGAACGTGGTGAAATGGGCGTCCTCGCTGGTATCAATGGTGAAGGCTGCTGGTGTCATGATCAACGGTGTAATGATGGCGCTGATCAGATCCTTGACCTCAGTTGTTGTCATTCAATTACTTCTTTTCGAAGCGAGCTTCGTGATATTTCTTCATCAGGCCTTGTTTCGACAACAAAGTCCGAACGGTATCTGAAGGTTGAGCACCCTTTTGTAACCAGTCGAAGATCACATCTTCGTCTAATTTCAATTGAACGGGTTCACTTGCTGGGTTGTAGTAACCAACTTCTTGGATGAAGCGGCCATCACGAGGTGCGCGTGAATCAGCAACAACTAAACGGTAGAAAGGACGGCGCTTTGAGCCCATCCGGCGTAAACGAATTTTAACGGTCATAGATAGTTCCTCCTGTAAGTAACGTTAATATGTAACGTCCCAAAATAATCAACTTCAATACTATACCAGAAATGATCGGACGTGTAAAGAGCTTTTTCTTGACAGGCGGATATTTTTTGAAACGCGTTGCTTAATGAGCAAAAGTAGGTTGGCCGCAGCTTGCGCTGCGAAATTCGGGGTGAGCTCGCTGTGGGCGCTGTTTTGAGCCAATCCGCAAAGTACGCGGCTTGTCTCAAAATCAGGCCTTGTCCTAAGCGGCAGAGCCGCCAAGGACAATTTCACGGCGATCTCACCCCGAATTTCTCCGCTCCAGCCGCTCAACGTTATAACAGCCGTTTGAGCACTCACGCCGACTGGCAAGCTATCGCCAATTGATGAGGAGCCGCGCAACTGACGGCCGTGGTTAGTGGTTACCAACTTTAAATTGGTGACACCAGTACAGTCTGTCAGATGAACTAAGGCAAGTTCTTGATGAATCGACTGAATCCGTCGGTTTAACCGAGGATTGTCTAGGAAGCAGGTAAAGACGTCCAACCGGTGCAAACTGTATCAACCAACTAATCCGAATCAGTTGGCATTGACGTACCACCCCAAAATGGGCAATTGTTTTAATATCTAGCTTGCAAAACCACTTCATTGAATCCTTCGCTTCCATTGCAGATAAGCTCAATTCTGCCGAGCAACCGCCTCAGGACGTGTGGCTCAGCGGTGAGATTATTCTTAGCGATTTATCGCTTAGAATAAGGCTCGATTTGAAGACAAGCCGCGCACTTTGCGGATTGGCTTCAAACGATGCCCACCGCGTTCGAAACAGAGTGCGAACCGACCCGGGTAGCTCCTGAGCATTAGCCTAGCAATTGTTTTGGAAGCCGCACTTCGCTTCCGGAACAATTGCGTAGCTAAGCGCAGGGAGCTGGGTCGGTGAGCACGTTTCCAGCCACGACAAGCGTCCTGAGGCGGTTGCGTCCCCACCCAACCCCAGCACACCTAAAATCAAGCGAAGACTCAAAAACTGAACTTAGACTTCCGAAATCAGTTGTATTGCCATATCACCCCAAAAAGTGGGCAATTGTTTGACCACCACACTTGCAAAACCACTTCGTCAAATCCTTCGCCATGATTGCAGATAGGCTCAATTCTGTTCAGCAACCGGCTGGGACTGCGCGGCTCAGTGGTGAAATTGTCCTTGGCGGCTTTGCCGCTTAGGACAAGGCTCGATTTGAAGACAAGCCGCGCTCTTTGCGGATTGGCTTCAAACGATGCCCACCACGTTCCAGTCCGCATCAGCAGTCCCAGCCGGTTGCGCTCACGCGCAACACCCACCACACCTGCAATTATCACCAAAACAAAAAAGCAGGTTCTCACGAACCCGCCCACAACTAATTCGACTTGAACCGCTTGGCATTCTTCAAGCGTTTCTTCTTCGCTTTCTTTTGCTTTCGTACCATGGAGTTCATCGCCATTTTGCCCATTTTACCTTGCATGCCACTGCCGAAGAGATTCTCCATGCCGGCAAAATTGCCTTTGGACATCTTCTGCATCATCTCTCGGGATTGCTTGAACTGCTTGATCATCCGGTTGACTTCTTGAACATTGCGCCCTGAACCTGCCGCGATCCGACGGCGCCGGCTAGGGTTCAACAATTCGGGATCTTCCCGTTCCGCTGGGGTCATTGAATAAACGATCGCCTTCAAATGGTCAATGTCTTTGGGATCCATTTTGACGTTTTTCAGGGCTGGATTATTGGCCATGCCCGGAACCATCTTCATCAAATCGTCTAAGGGGCCCATGTTCTCCAGTTGGCTCATTTGCTCGACGAAATCGTTGAAGTCGAAGCTGTTCTCGCGAATCTTCTGAGCCATGTCTTCGGCTTGCTTGGCGTCGTAATCGGTCTGGGCCTTCTCAATCAGGGTCATCATGTCGCCCATGCCCAAGATTCGGTCGGCCATCCGATCAGGATAGAAGATATCCAATTGGTCCAGCTTCTCGCCTTGACCAACAAACTTGATTGGCTTGCCGGTGACCGCGCGAATGGACAAAGCGGCCCCACCACGAGTATCGCCATCTAACTTGGTCAGCACTACCCCAGTCAGGTCCAACTGTTTGTTGAAGCCTTCAGCAACCTGGGTCGCGACTTGACCGGTCATTGCGTCAACGACTAACAGAATTTCGTTGGGATGGGCCAGTTCTTGGATCCGGCTCAATTCGTTCATCAATTGTTCGTCGATTTCCAAACGACCGGCGGTATCAATAATGACGTAATCATTCTTGTTCGCTTCCGCCTGAGCCAACCCTTGGCGGACGATCTCAACGGGATCATGATCCGTCCCCATTTCGAAAACCGGCACGGACAATTGCTGGCCAATGGTGACCAACTGATCAACGGCGGCCGGACGATAAACGTCGGCGGCGATCATCAGCGGGCGCGCCTTTTCTTGTTTGATCAAGCGACTGGCTAGTTTCCCGGCGGTGGTGGTTTTACCAGCGCCTTGGAGGCCGACCATCATAATGATTGTGGGAATATGCGGCGCTGTATTCAACGGCACCGCCGATTCGCCCATCACCTTGACCAATTCATCGTGAACAATCTTGATGATTTGTTGCGATGGTGTCAGTGAATCCAAGACTTCTTTGCCCACCGCTTTAGCGCGGACGGTTTTGACGAAATCCTTGACGACGTTGAAATTAACATCGGCTTCCAGCAAGGCCAGCCGAATCTCGCGCATTGCGTCGCGGACATCGCTTTCGCTGACTTTACCTTTGCGGCGCAGTCCGCTAAATGCTTTCTGTAAACGCTCTGTTAGTCCTTCAAATGCCATTTAGTTTACCACCTTATTGAGAATCGACAAGTTTTTCAAAACTTTGCAGTAATTGTTGTAATTGCGGATCATCCGGATATTTGCTCGTGACTTGGGCCTTCAATTGATCGACTAGCGCCACTTCCTGTTGGAAATGATCGATCAAATGGAGCTTGGCCTCGTAACCCAGTAAGATCTTGGCGGTGCGCTTCAAATTATCATAAACCGCCTGCCGACTGACTGAGAACTGCGCCGCGATCTCGCCTAATGAATAATCTTGGGCATAATACAACTCCAAATAAGTCGCTTGTTTATGCGTCAGTAACGGTCGGTAAAAGTCAAATAGTTCGTTGATCCGTTCATTCAATTCTACCACTTCATCTGCCATTAGCGCCACCAACTCCCCTGTTGTCGTTTACGCGTCATCAATCAGACCCTTGAAGAGGCCGTAGACGAATTTCTCGGCGTCAAAATCCGCCAGATCCGTCATTTTCTCCCCTAGGCCAACCAACTTGACGGGTAAATGCAACTCATTGCGAATGGCGATGACGATCCCGCCTTTGGAACTGCCATCCAATTTGGTCAAAACAATGCCGGTCACTGCCGTTGTTTCTTTGAATTGTTTCGCTTGGCTCAAAGCGTTCTGACCGGTGGAGGCGTCTAGCACCAACAAGACTTCTTGGGGCGCTTGCGGCAATTCGCGCACGATCACCCGCTTGATTTTAGCCAGTTCGTTCATTAAATTGACTTTATTCTGTAACCGCCCGGCGGTATCCACCAGCAGGATGTCGTAATGTTCGGCCTTGGCTTTCTGGACCGCTTCAAAAACCACCGAAGCCGGATCAGCGCCAGGATCAGAGGTGACACAATCAACCCCCACGCGGCGCGCCCAGGTTGCCAATTGTTCGATCGCGCCCGCCCGGAAAGTATCCGCGGCGGCCAGCAAGACCTTCTGTCCCTCACCTTTCAGCCGCGCGGCCAGTTTGCCCACGGTCGTGGTTTTGCCAGCGCCATTGACGCCGACAAAGAGAAAGACCGTCGGACCTTGTTCCTGCGCGGCGAAATGAAGCGCATTGTCTTCAGCCGCGCCTTCCGCGCCATAAAGATCGACCATCTTCTCCACAATGGTTAGCCCTACTTGCTTCTTGGTCTTAGCGTTTTGCAGCTTGACCTCGTCGCGCAACTGATCACTGATGGTCATCGCGGTCTCGAAGCCCACATCGGCCTCGATCAGCATTTCTTCCAAATCTTCGAAGAAATCCTCGTCAACAGTCCGAAAGCCAGCCAAAAATTGATTCAGGCGCGCCGCAAAACCGTGACGGCTTTTGGACAGGCCTTGATCATACGCCGCCACCGAACCAGTCGCTGACGTGGCCGCAGCGGTCGAGTCAGCGGTATTGGCGCTGGTATTGGCGCTGGTGTCGGCGGTGCTGGTCTCAGCAGTATCGGTGTCGGCGTCAGTTGTGGAAGTCGTTGCGGAAGTCGCCGTGGACTCAGCTGGGGCGACTGATGGCGCCTGCGCTGGCGGCACCGCTGCTGGACTAGGTGTTGTGGCTTGGGTGTCTGGTTGCGCTTCGTCTGAGGTTGGTTCCGTTGATGTTGATTCGGTTGAAGTTGGCTCTGCTGACGCTGATTCAGTTGAAGTCGGTTCTGTTGAAGTCGGTTTTGTTGAAGCTGGTTCTGTTGACGTTGACTCGGTTGAAGCTGGTTCCGTAGACGCTGGTTCCGACTGAATAGGTTTTGATGCGGTTGATTCTGGTGAGGTGGGTTCTGACAACGTTGGTTCTGCCACCGTGGCTTCCGATACGTTTGATTCGGCCGCCGTGGCGTCCGCGCCTGTGTTGGCCGCCGCTTGATCAGCGGCTGGTGCAGGCGTGGCGTTTGTTTGGTCACTGGCCTGGTTGGCCGCTGTTTCTGTCGCTTGCTTAGGGGTGGTGTTTTCCTCTTTCTTCCCACCACCGAAGGCCTTTTTGACCCGATCGAAAAATCCCATTGCAGTCCTTCCTTTCTCATGCGGTACTCATGCCGTCTTGACTAACTTGATTATCACTTACTGCGCGACATCGGTCAACGAAACACTAATGATTTTCGAAACGCCGGATTCCTGCATGGTCACACCATACAGTCGATCGACTTTCATCATCGTGCCTTTCCGGTGCGTAATGACGATGAACTGTGTTTTCTGTTCGTAATGTTGCAGATAGTTGGCGAAACGAACCACGTTGGCCTCATCTAATGAAGCCTCGACCTCGTCCAAAATACTAAATGGCGCCGGTCGCACTTTCAAAATCGCAAATAACAAGGTGATCGCTGTCAACGCCCGTTCACCGCCGGAAAGCAGGCTCAGGTGCTGTAATTTCTTGCCCGGTGGCTGAGCGTTGATCTCAACGCCGGTGGTCAGCAAGGCCTCTGGATCGGTCAACACCAAATGTGCCTTGCCACCGCCAAACATTTGCGGAAAGACCGCTTGGAAGGCCTCATCAATGGCATGATACGTTGTGGCAAACCGCTGGGTGACTTCTTGATCCATTTCCGCCATCGTCGCCAACAATTGCTTGCGCGCCGCGATCAAATCGTCTTGTTGCTTGGTCAGGAATTGGTAGCGTTCATTGACCGCGTCGAATTCAGCGATCGCGCCTAAGTTGACTTGCCCAATATCCGCCAAGGCCAGCTTAACGAGTTTAAAGTCGGAACGCAACTGCGCCAACTCAGCAGCCGCAGCCGCCTGATAAGCGGCCTCATAGGTCAATTGATAGGCTTCACGTAAGGTGGTCAAGCGCGTGTCCATCGCCGTTTTCAGCGAATTCAGCTTAACCGCCACCGCCTCTTGTTCCTTGGCCGTTTCTTTCTGCAACTGATAAAAGCGTTGCGCCGCTGGTTCCAGTTCGGCGATCGCCTGTTCTTGCTCAGTCCGGTGCTGCTTCAATTGTTGGAGCGCGGTTTGGCTGGCCGCGATCGTCTCTTGGAGGGTAGTCAGCTGATGCTGGACCTGATCTAAGTCCACCGTGGTTTGCGAAGCGTTGGCCTGAAGCGCGGTGATCTGCGCCGTCAAGTCCGCCGCCCGGGCCGTTGAAGTCGTCAAGGCTTGGCGTTGCCGTTGCTGCAATTCTTGATGATTGGTCAAGGACATGGCGGCCACTGCCTGTTGGGTTTTGACTTCGTTGATCTGTTGGGTCAAATTGTCTTTCTGGTTGGTGAAATTGGCCAACCGTTCTTGCTGTTGGGCAATCGTCGCCTTGGCTTGTTCCACTTGTTGATTTAAATGTTCCTGTTGTTGCTCTTGGGTCGTCAATGCCGCCTGAAGATCCGCCGCCGCTTGTTGCAAATGTTGCTGATCCAAGGCCGCCACTTGCGCGTCCCGTTGCAGCCGTTCCAACTGACTTTGGGCTTGCTGATATTGACCTTGAAGTTGAACCAACTGACTCTGACTTTCCTTCACGGCCATTTCCGTCGCGGTCAGCTGCCCGCTGACTGCTTGGCGCGCGGTCTTGGTCGCTTGGATCTGAGCTTGCTGGTCATTGAGCTCCTGTTGCGCTGTTTTGATCTGGTGTTTCAAAGTTGTCAGCAACTGTTGCCGATTTAGCAAACCGCGCCCCTGCTGCTTCACCCGGCCACCAGTCATGGCGCCGCCTGGGGTCAAAATATCCCCTTCTAAAGTCACAATGCGGGCTTGGTAGCGAATCGCCTTCGCCACCGCCGTCGCGTGGGGCAAATCATCGACCACCAAAACATTGCCTAATAAATGTTGCTGGATCACTTGCAGTTCCGGCAGCATGGTCACTAACTCAGCCGCCACTCCTAAATAACCAGGCAATGCGGCCGCCGTCGTCCGCAGATCCCCCCGCAAAGAGCGCGGTTGAATCGTGGTCAGCGGCAGAAATGTCGCCCGGCCCAACTGTTTTTCTTTCAACAGCGCGATCGCCCGACCAGCGCTAGCGGCGTCTTGACAAACGATCTGTTGCAATTGACCCGCTAAGGCCTGCTCGATCGCCGTTTGAAAACGATCAGGGACCGTGAGTAAATCGGCCACCGCGCCGCGCAAGCCAGTCAAGTGGTTCTTAGGATCAAGCACCGTTCGCACGCCAATATAGAAACCGCTATGATCTTCCATTGATTCTTGTAAACTTTGGTAACGAGCCTTAAGCTGTTGGAACTCGGCCAACTGGTCGTACCAAGCCCGCTGTTGCGTCTCGATCGTCTGACCTTGCTCGTGATACTGGCGTTGCAGCTGCGTGACTTGGGCCTCGCTAGACGTTTGTGTCCGCGTCAATTCAGTTACTTGCGCGGTTAGCGCGGTCACTTGCGCCTGTTGAACCGCCAATTTGTCGGTCTGAGCCGTCTTTTCTGTGCTCATGGTTTCTTGCTGGCGCTGTTGCTGGGTCAATTGTTCCCGCTGGAAAACCACCGCGTTGCGCAACGTGGTTTGTTGCTGGAGCAAGTCGATATAGTCGCCCCGTAACTCATCTAACTTGGCGGCGATATCGTCTTGATCCTCGGAAGCCTGCGCGGTCAACTGCGCCAGTTGCGTATCCAATTGCGTTTTTTGCGCTTGGGCCGCCGCCAGATTAGTGGTGGTGGTCGCCAAGTTCGCGGTTTGCTGCGCCTGCTTCTCCTGCGCTTCGGTCAGTTCCTTTTCCAACCCAGCCAGGCTAGTTTGATGGTAGCTGGACCGCTCCGTGGACAGGGAGATCTTGCCATTGAGCGCTTCGGCTTGGCGCGTTTGTTCCAATAACGCGGCTTGTTTGGTTTCGATGGCCTCGTTCAACTGGCCGGTTTGGGCCCGCAAGTCGCTGACTTGCTGATTGGTCGCCGCCGCCTCTTGGTCGATCTGCGCGGCGATTTGCGCCAATTCCGTTTGCCGCTCCAACCGCGTTTGCTTTTGCTGTTCGAGCTCGTGCAGTTCCAACGCCAGGATCTGTTGGTCCAACTGGTCATACTTGGCCTTTTGCTGCTGATAATCTCGCGCCAAACTAGCCTGCTTGCGCAATGGCTCGACCCGTTCCGCCAATTCATCATGGATGTCCGCGACCCGATTCAAGTTCTCCTCAGTCACCGCCAACTCGGCCTCGGCCTGCTTCTTCTGCTGCTTATATTTGTAGACGCCGGCCACTTCTTCAATGATCGTCCGCCGTTCTTCTGGCTTGGAATTGAAGATTTCCTCGACGCGGCCCTGCGAAATAATTGAAAACGAGGCCTTCCCCAGTCCCGAATCCAAGAAAAGATCGGTAATATCCCGTAAGCGACAGGCCTTCTGGTTAAGATAGAACTCACTGGTGCCATCACGAAATAAGCGCCGGGTGATGGTCACCGTGGCGCGGTCAACAGGCAATTCATGGTCCTGATTATCGAAAACTAAAGTCACTTCGGCGCGATTCAACGGCGGGCGGATCGCGCTACCGGCAAAGATCACATCAGGCATATGACTGCCCCGCAAACTCTTGGCCGATTGCTCGCCCATCACCCAGCGAATCGCTTCGGTAATGTTGCTTTTTCCACTCCCATTGGGGCCGACAATGCCGGTGATTCCCTGGGTAAAAGTCAACGTCGTTTTATCCGCAAATGATTTGAATCCATTGATGAGCAAAGATTTAAGGGGCATACAACTTCCAACCTGTTCTTAATTATTCCACGTGATACATGTCCAAAGCGTTTTTCGCGGCGGCTTTCTCGGCGTTCTTCTTATTGGTGCCGCGACCGGTAACAATAGCCTGACCGTCCACTTGCAATTCGACTTCAAAAACCTTGTCGTGGCCATTACCGGTAACGGTCTGCACCTCATAATTGATTTTCCGTTCACCATTTTGTTGTAAATATTCCTGTAATCTAGTTTTGAAATCCATATCATAGGAATATTGACCAGCATCGATCTTCGGGAACAAAATCTGCTCGAGAAACGCCACCACCGCGGGCATCCCTTGATCCAGGTAAAGCGCGCCATTGAACGCCTCGAACACGTCTTCCAACAAGCTGGCCCGTTGGCGCGAACCCGTTCGTTCTTCGCCCACCCCTAATTGAATGTACGGCTGGAACCCAGCCTCCAACGCCAAATTACAAAAACTAGAAGACTTGACGATTGCCGCCCGCATCCGGGTCAACCGTCCTTCCGGTAATTTCTTGTAATGTTCAAACAGATAATCAGAGACGGCCAGTTCCATCACGGCATCGCCGAGAAATTCCAAGCGTTCATAATTACCATAGCCGAGATTGCGATTCTCATTGGCGAAGGAAGCGTGGGTGAAAGCCGCGTCCAAAAGCGCCAGGTTCTTAAACTCCACACCATATTTTGCCCGGAGATGTGAGGTGAATTCTGCTGCTACCACTTGACTCAACTCCTTATTTTTCAGCCGACCCGAAATGATTTTCGCGTCGGCAATCATGTTATTTATTATACAACAAATCGGCCATCAGCAAAAGACGACCGGGTTCTTAGCGCCAGACCGTGACTACCGCGACTTGGCTGTAACACTAACATCTTTCCAATTGGCGTCGGGTGCTAAGGAGAAGCCTTTGACCCGGGCGTTGATCGCCCGCACGTCATAACTGCTCGTGGTTGGCACCACATAGGCGGCCTGATTCATATAAGTTTGCCAACTCTTGAAGGCTTTGATGCGCTCTTGCTCATTAAACGCGCCTAACCCATCGATTTTGTTCAACAAGGCGGTGTTCTCGGCGGTCACAAAGCGTCCGAAATTAAACGGCGCTGTGGCCGCGTACAAATCCGCTGGTGACGGTTCCGTGGACAGATCCCAACCAGCCTCGAAGAAGTCGATCTCGGGATCATCATTTTCTAACTTGTCATAAAAGGAGTTGGCTTCCAAAAGACGACCAGATGTTAGCTTCACGTTCAAACCCAAGCGATGCCACGCCGCCAAGTACGCCTGGACGATTTCATCTTTCCCGGTCAGATCCTGTTTCGCCGCGAAGTGCAGAACTAGCGGCTGGCCATTGGGTTGCGTCCGCCACTTGCCCTTCTTACGATAACCTGCTTGATCCAATAATTTAGCCGCCTTAGCGGGATCATAGCTGTAACTTTGCGCCTGGGGATTATAGTATTGCTTAAAAGCAGCCGGAATCAACGTTTTGATGGGGAATTGCCAGCCATTGGTGTACTTCTTGGTGATCTTGTCCAGATCCAAGCCATAAATCAAGGCCTGGCGCAACGCTAAATCAACCATTTTGCTCTGGGGATCCATCACGTTATGGCCGTTCTGATAGGTGCCCACCTTGAAGGCCAAGTACCGATAGCTTAAAGGCTGGCGCGCGAGGAAGTCGGTTCGCGCCACGGGTTGGAGATCGGCCCACTGATCACTGGCCACCGTGGCCACATCATAACGATGTTTGCGCATGGCGCCGACCACCGCGTTGGGCGAGACCACATTGAAGGTGATTGCGGCCAAATGTGGCTTACTACCATAGTAGTAGGGATTGGGAACCCAGGTGACCGACTGACCAGCTTCGATCGACTTGACCTTGAAAGCGCCAAAGAACAAAGGCTGCTTACGCAATGCCGCGGAGGTGGCCAGTTTGGCGAAGGGAATCTGCGCCAGTTGATGGCTGGGACTAGCATATTCCCAGAAATAGCCATTCCCACTATGGGTCATGCCCGGTTTCATCGCCTTGAATTGAATCACGACTCGCTTCCCCTGGGCGCCATCAGGCATGGTGATCCCACTGATTTGATTGGTTTTGCCCGCGTGATACTCCGCCAAACCAACGATTCCAGCTAGAGAGCCGGTGTACCGTTGACTCTGGCTTTGGGGGTTAGCGATGATTTGGTAGGAATACAGGATATCGGCGGCGATCAACGGTTGACCATCCGACCAGCGCACCCGATCGTTGATGGTGATCGTGGCTGTTTTCGCGGCCACGTCCAGCCGCAAATTAGCGGCCCCGCCATCGACGATCCGGAAGTCCGCGTTATAGCGAAACAATCCCTCGTTGCCTGGCGCGGCGATAATCTGATCGTTGGTATCGGTCGCCAACGCCTCGTTGAAAATCCCCTTAAACGGCGACCACGAAACAAGCGCATACTTAAAGTGTCCGCCGGCAATGCTTTTCTTCGAATTTGTGACCTGCTCCGGCAATTTCGCCAAGGTCTTCGCGGCTTGTTGTTGGGTCACTTTCTGTGTTTGTTCCGTCTGACACGCCGTCAAAACCATCAGTAGCGCCAAAATAACGCCCAGCCGCCAGCCTTTCTTCCAAACCAATCTCATCGTCTGCCTTTGAACTCCCTTTTTACACAAAATAAGAGCAGGTCGCCCCACTCTAGACACGCGACATCTTGATCGACGCCGCCTTTAACGACTTCACGAACGCGTGTGACCGCGCGCTTACGCTTGATGCGCCACGATATACTTGACCACATCATCGATTGTGTTCAACTTCTCAGCCTCATCGTCCGGAATTTCACCGCCAAAGGTATCTTCAAGCTCCAGCACGAACTCCACCAAATCGATCGAATCCGCCGCTAAATCATTTTTGATACTGGTCGACCGTGAAAGTTGATCCGCCTTGACCTCAAAACGCTCTGCGATCAGGCCAACTACTTTATTATAGACTTCTGTTTCTGTCATCATCATTCCTCCTCGTCACAACAAATCAATTGATCACTTATTTGAACTTCTGGTCACCTGGCGTTCATAACCACCTGGCCAATCACATCCGGCTAAGCGGTCACGCCAGAGTGATCTGTTCATATTATACAGGAAAACGCCAGCGGACGGGGCGCGAAAACCATTTAATTCCGTGAAAAAAAGGCAACAGCGCCTGCAACGTCCGCGACGACCCCAACAAAAGTGTTTATTTGATCGGATTTTGCTTCAAATAGTCGATCACTTGGGGAATCGTCTTTTTGACCAGCATTTCGCGAATTTGACCGATCGTGGAGACGACCGCCGCTTCCTTGGATCCGCCGTGAGTTTTGATGACCGGCGCGTTAACGCCCAGCAGGACCGCGCCGCCATTCGCCGAAGTACTGAAACGTTGCTTGACCCCACCTAACGCCGGCTTGATCAAGACCGCGCCGAGCTTGGCCCGCGCGCCGCCGTTCAACAGGCTTGCTTTGATCTGATTCATCAACAGCGCCGCCATGCCTTCGGTTGCTTTCAAGACCGCGTTGCCGGTGAACCCGTCGGTGACCACCACGTCCGCCACGTCCGTCAAAATAAAACCAGCTTCCACGTTGCCTTGGAAGTTCAAATTCGGGTTGGCTTGTAACCGTTGGTAGACCTCTTGATGTAAACTGTCACCCTTGTCAAACTCACTGCCATTGTTCAAAAGTGCGACCCGCGGTTCCTTGATGCCGCGAATATCCCGGGCGTAGATCGACCCCATCAAGGCCCACTGTTCCAAGTAATTGGCCTTGCTTTCAGCGTTGGCGCCAGCGTCAAGTAAATTGACCACATTATTGGGATTCGTTGTCGGCAACGTTGGCATCAACGCTGGTCGATCAATGCCTTTGATGCGCCCGATCACGAAAATCCCGGTAGCCAACAAGGCGCCCGTATTCCCCATGGAGAAAACGGCCTCCGCGGCGCCATCTTTAACGGCTTGCGCGGCCATCACCATTGACGAATCTTTCTTAGAGCGCACCGCTTTGACCGGCTCATCTTCGTTGGTGATCACACTATTTGATTGCACCAACGTCAAGCGTTCGTCGTTTTGGATCAGGGGTTTGACTTGCGCCAGATCGCCAAACAAAACAAACTCCAGATCTGGCCATTGATCCCGGGCCTGCTCGACTCCCTTAATGACAACTGCTGGCGCGTGATCGCCGCCCATAGCATCTACTGCGATTTTCATCATTGCTTCCATCCTTCAATCAAATTGGTCCGCGGCTTGTTGCGCGCGCAGATATTGTGCCAGCCCCTGATGATCCGGTTGACGCAAGGTCGGATCGGCTGTTATCAATTCTTCGGCGACCTGGTGCGCCGCCATCAGTGTATTGTTGTTGGTGATCGGATCGCCCAGGCGAAATTCGGGTAAGCCCGATTGCTTATCTCCAAAAATATCACCTTGACCCCGTAATTTCAAGTCGGCCTCCGCCAAAACAAACCCATCATTGGTCGCCGTCATGATTTCCATCCGTTTGACCGCCACTTCATTGGTCGGGTCAGCAATCAAATAACAATAAGCTTGCCGCTTTCCCCGACCGACCCGGCCCCGCAACTGGTGTAACGTCGCCAAACCGAAGCGGTCCGCGTTAAAGATCAGCATCACGTTCGCGTTGGGCACATCCACGCCAACTTCCACCACCGTGGTCGCCACCAGAACCTGAACTTGACCTTGGCTGAAAGCTGCCATAGTGGCCTCTTTGTCCGCTGGTGTCATCTGCCCATGCAACAAGGCCACCTGATAACGAGTGCCGAAATATTTTGTTAAACGTTCGTAAAGGTCTTCGGCGTTTTTCAAATTGACCTGGTCGGAATCGCTGATCAAAGGCGCGATGACGAAGGCTTGATCCCCCTGGGCCAACTGTTGCTCAGTCAGGGCCAAGGCTTGATTGGCCTGATTGGTCTTCAGCCAATGTGTTTCGATCGGACGCCGCCCCGCCGGCAATTCGTCAATGGTGGAAATCGCCATTTCGCCATAAGTGGTGATCGCCAGCGTCCGCGGGATCGGTGTGGCGGTCATCGCCAAAACATCGGGGTTTTGTCCCTTTTCCCGTAAGGCCCGGCGTTGATTGACGCCGAAACGATGTTGCTCATCGATCACGACAAACCCCAAAGCCTTGAACGCGACGCCGGACTGGATCAAAGCGTGGGTCCCGATGACAATATTGGTCCGCCCGGACTTGATGGCTTGCAAGGCCTGCTCCCGCTCGGCTGGTTTCAACGAACCGGTCAATAACGTGACGGTGACTTGCATCGGCGCGAACAGCCGCTTTAGTTTCTGGAAATGCTGCTCCGCCAGAATTTCGGTCGGCACCATCAAGGCCGCTTGGAAGCCCGCGGTTACGGCAGCGAACATGGCGATCGCCGCCACCACTGTTTTCCCTGAGCCCACGTCACCTTGAAGCAGCCGGTTCATATGAGCCGGCGCTTTCAAATCGGCGCAAATTTCATTGACCACGCGCTTTTGCGCCGCCGTCAATTTGAACGGCAGTGTGCCAATGAATTGCCGCAAGGGCGCGAGTTGATAGGGCAACACCAACCCTTGCTCCGGGTCTTGGTCCTGTTGGCGCAATTGGGCGATCTGCACCTCAAACAAGAAGAACTCCCGGAAAATAGCCGTCCGCCGCGCCGCGGTTGATTCGGTTTGATTACGGGGAAAATGCATTTGGCGCACCAATTCGAAATCGGTCAGCAAACGATAATGCTGGCGGATTTCCGCGGGGATCACATCAACCAACCCCGCCGCTTCCTGTTTAAAAGCGGTTTGGATCAGGCTGATCAATTTCTTCTGGCGCATCCCTTTGTTCACAGAATAGATGGGATCCAGCTCATTTTGTGTCTGCTGGGTAATGACTTTCATCCCCACCACTCGCTTTTGCGGTTCATTCCATTTGCCGTAAATCGCGACTTCTTCGTCCGGGACAAATTTATCCTTAAGCCAAGGTTGGTTGAAGAACGTCGCGATCACCGCCACCGAATCGATCAACAAGCGCACGTTCAGCCGGATTTTGTGCGGTCCGAAGCGACTGATCACCGGTTCACTGATCACCACGCCCTTGAACAGCGCCTTTTCCTGATCCTGCAATTCCGCCAGGGGACGCGCCTTTAAATCATCATACCGAAAAGGAAAGTAAAACAGCAGCTCCCGCAAGGTGTGAATCCCTAGCTCCCCGAGGGCCGTCACAGTTTTAGGTCCAACTCCGGCCAATTGACTGACTGAATCATCCAATGCCATGACGTCACCTCCCAATCACGACGATGCAGTCCAAATAAAAATGGTAAAGGAGCGCGCCTGGCAAAAATCCACCCCACGCGTTCTTCTTTACCATGAAAAATCATCTTCTATTCTACCGCGATCAAATATGGATAAACGGGTTGATCACCTTCATGGATCTCAACTTCGATCGCGTCATCTTGAGCAGTGATCGCGTCGGCGACAGCTTGCGCCTCGGTTTCATCACCGGTCTGCCCAACGATCAAGGTCACGATCTCGCTGTCTTCATCGAGCATCTTCAGGGCTGTTTGGATCGCAGCCGTTTGTCGGTTAGGATCATCGACAATGATTTTGCCATCAACGATTCCCATGAAATGATCTTTGTGGATCTGTAACCCATCGATTTCCGTATCGCGAATCGCTTGCGTGATCGAGCCACTTTTCACGGTTGCTAAAGCCGCGGTCATTTCGCTTTGATTCTCTTCAAGGGACGCCTCGCCATTAAAGGACAGCAATGAAGTCATGCCTTGAGAAATCGATTTGCTGGCAACAATGGCGACTTTAGCGTCGACCACCTCAGCCGCTTGTTGCGCCGCCAAAAGAATATTGCCATTATTCGGCAAGACAATGACCTTTTCCGCCTTGGTCGCTTTGATCGCGTCGGCGATGTCTTGGGTACTTGGGTTCATCGTTTGACCGCCACTCAATACATAAGTCGCGCCCAGACTTCGGAACAGATCAGCGACGCCCTCACCGGCGGCAATGGCGACAATGCCCCATTCCTTGGCTTCTTCTGGTTCGGCCTCATCATGATCAATGATCGTTTCATGCTGGATTCGCATATTGTCGATCTTGATTTTCTCAAGGGCGCCATAACGTTGGCCATAACCTAAAACTTCGCCAGGATTCTCGGTGTGGACATGGACTTTGACGACTTCATCATCGGCGACAACCAACAATGAATCGCCGATCTCACTTAAATGTTGACGGAAGTCATTGTAATCGAACTGATCAGCCGTTGTGGCGTCCTTCCCCAACTCGATCATCATTTCTGTACAGTAACCGTTGACAATATCAGCCGTCGCCAAATGACTTTGCGCCGACTGGTGATGGGTGGCGTTGACCATCTCATCCATCTCTTGTTCATCAGGCACGTAAACATCCTGCTCCGCGGTTTCGCCGGAAAGACCTTCCAGGAACCCTTCATAAATGAAGACCAAGCCCTGGCCGCCAGAGTCAACCACCCCGACCTCTTTCAAAACAGGCAACAGATTCGGTGTATTCGCCAAGGATTTCTTGGAGGATTCCACCAACGCTCGCATGATCTCGATAATATCGTCGGTTTTCTTGGCTTTCAGCAAAGCGCCTTTTGCAGCTTCCCGAGCGACCGTCAGAATCGTCCCTTCAACTGGCTTCATCACCGCTTGATAAGCCGTCTGAACCCCGCCAGTAAAGGCGTCGATCACGTCTTGGGCGTTTAGTGTTTCTTTGTGCTCCATGCTCTTAGCGAAGCCACGAAACAGTTGTGAGGTGATCACCCCAGAATTACCCCGAGCGCCCATCAATAACCCTTTGGCAAACGCCTTAGCCAAGGTCCCTACATCAGTAGCGTTGGACTCATTGACCGCCTTTGCTCCCGATTTGACCGTTAAATTCATGTTCGTACCCGTATCACCATCTGGCACCGGAAAAACGTTCAATGAATTGACGAAGTCAGCGTTCAAGCCCAGCCGGTGTGCAGCGACTCGGACCATATCTTGAAATTCTTTTGCTCGTATCTCTTTTAACTCCACAGTTGTTCCTCCTGATGACATTTACTCAACTTTAATCTAAATCGCCAAGGACCTTGACACCCTGCACGAACACATTGACTGAGTTTGCTGCCATCCCAAGCATTGATTCAAGATTGTATTTTACTTTATCTTGCACATTTCGACAAACTTCAGAGATTTTAGTACCATACGCGACCACAACATAAACATCAACCGCCACGTCGTCATCCTCCTGACGGACAACAACCCCGCGGGCATAATTCTCCCGCCGTAGAATTTCATTTAAGTTATCGCGGATCTGATTTTTGCTGGCCATGCCAACAATTCCATAAATATCGGTTGCGGCACCGCCGACCACAGTAGCGATCACACTGTTGGCGATGTCGATCTCACCATATTTCGATTTGATTTTGACTGCCATATGGCGCCTCCTATAATGATTCTTAACATATCATGATAGCATTCCACTCACCATTTTAGCATAACGCCGCCGCATTTGAAAACAAGATGTATGGAAAAGATCAGAGTGCGGAGCGCAACGGGTTGACTGTGAGCACGTTTCAATGATGCCCGCAGCTTTCGCTGCGAAATTCGGGGTGAGCTCGCTGTGGGCGTCACTTTGAGCTTCGCAAAACCCGCGAATCTCAAAGCTGAGCCTTATTCTAAGCGGCAAAGCCGCTAAGAATAACGACACGGCGATCTCACCCCGAATTTCTCCGCTCCAGCCGCTCAACGTTTTAACAGTCGTTTGAGCACTCACGCCCGCTGGCAGGCTATGGCCAATTGATGGGGAGCCACGCAAATGGCGACCGTGGTTAGTGGTTACAATTTTTAAATTGGTGACACCAGTGCAGTCTGTTTGATGAACTGGGTCAAGTTTCTGATGAAGCGGCTGAATCTGTCAATTCCTTCGAAAATTGTTTAAGGAGCAGGCAAGATGATTAGCCAAGACAACCTGCACCATGCAACTAATCCACCTCAGTTGAGTTTGCAGTACCACAACAATGCTCGGAGAAACTGGTAGCTGCCCTCGTATAAATTGACAAATTTCCACGCAGTTGACGGCAACGGTTGGCAATTACAAATTCGTACCGATAGTAATACCGTAACAATTTGCTTGATGATTACTGGCAAAAAAGCCACTATTTCACGATTCTGTTAGGACAATAAAAAAAGATCACAGCGACAAAGGCTGTGATCAACTTTTTAACACGTACTAGACGCGTGTAACTTTACCTGATTTAAGTGCACGAGCAGAGACCCAAACGCGTTTAGGCTTGCCGTCAACTAAAATACGAACCTTTTGAAGGTTTGGCTTCCAAGTGCGGCGTGATGAGTTCAAAGCGTGTGAGCGCTTGTTCCCGAAACTTGTTTTACGTCCAGTAATAAAATCTTTAGCCATTGTCGTACCTCCTTCTTGGTTATGTATTCGTAAAAAGCTTACCTGATTAAATCTATCATAAATGCCCTAGGGGTGCAAGCAAAATTTTGAAAGTAACTGGGAAAACTTTTCCTGCGCTGGCACGGAACGTACTTTCCAGTGTTGATATTAACCGCGGCTTGCGCTGCGAAATTCGGGGTGAGCTCGCTGTGGGCGTCACTTTGAGCTTCGCAAAACCCGCGAAGCTCAAAGCTGAGCCTTGTCCTAAGCGGCAAAGCCGCCAAACGTGTTCGCCGACCTAGCTTCTTCCGCATAGCTACGCAACCATTCCGGAGGCAAGGCCCAGCCACCAAAATGGTTGCTAGGCTAATGCTCAGAAGCTGCCCAGGTCGGCTCCCACTCTCAAACATTTCACGGCGATCTCACCCCGAATTTCTCCGCTCCAGCCGCTCAACATTATAGCAGTCGTTTGAATACTCACGCCGACTGGCAAGCTATCACCAATTGATGGAGAGCCACGCCATTGACGACCGTGGTTAGTGGTCACCAGCTTTAAATTGGTGACACCAGTACAGTCTGTCTGATGAACTGAGGCAAGTTCTTGATCAGTCAATTGAATCGGTTGGTTTCCACTCAGAAATTGCTAAGGAAACAAGCAGAGCAGTTCAGCCTACACAAATGGCCCGACCGCCTAATCCAAATCAGTTGGTATTGCCGTACCACCCTAAAAGTGGGCAATTGTTTTGACCTCTCGCTTGCCAAAGCACTTCGTCAAATCTTTAGCTTCGATTGCAGATAAGCTCAATTCTGCCCAGCAACCGGCTGGGACTGCGCGGCTCAGTGGTGAAATTGTCCTTGGCGGCTTTGCCGCTTAGGACAAGGCTCGATTTGAAGACAAGCCGCGCACTTTGCGGATTGGCTTCAAACGATGCCCACCACGTTCCAGTCCGCATCAGCAGTCCCAGCCGGTTGCGCTCACGCGCAACACCCACCAAAACCCGCAATCAAGCGCAAGATCAAGCATAGAAACTAGTCGTTCCCAATCAGCTCAAACATTGCCCACCGCAACTAATCCCGGGTCAAGATCACCGCCACCACCCCAGCGTCAAACGAAAAAACGGCCGCCGTGTCAGGTAAAAATTCATTGCTGGACCACGAAGTCGGAAAGGCCGCTGTGTAAGCGGACAGCGGATATTTAACTTGCCGTAAAGTCAGCTGCTCGACTGCGGTCAAGCTGACAAAAGCAAGATAGTGGTAGGCCGGGTCTGGTGGAAGCGTATAGGTGCCCGGACCATAAAAACGAATCACATTTTGCCGGTCGATCAGCGCCACCCGCCCTAGCCAAGCCGCATAGCTGGGCATGGTCATCATAAAAAGGTTGACCAATTCATGATCCAGCCGTCCACCGGTCGCCCCATAAAGCTCGACTTGATCCGCTTGCAGGTCAGTGAAAGCAGTCGTCAACGCCCATTGCGAATCCGTGAAATCTTTCTCCGGTGTGGTGTAACGCAGATCAGGAATGGCCTGTTCGATGCGGTGGCGTTCAGTCGCGGTTAGCGAATCAAAATCGCCCAGTCCGATCGCGGGCGTGATTCCATGATCCAATAAATAAATCAGCCCATGATCCACGCCGATCCACAGCGCTGACGGCGCGGTTGGTAGCGGTGGGATTTGGGCTGTCGGTCCGCCCAGCATAATAGAAACGGTTCTTGGCATGGCTTAGAACCTCTTTTCTCGATTTAGCGATATGTTGGTTTTAACGCGGCGATTTCGCCGTGCAATTGTTGATAGTTTTCATAACGAAAGGCGGGAATCGTACCCGCCGTTACCGCCGCCTTCACCGCACAATCTGGTTCTTGCAAATGAAGACAGCCGCGGAAACGGCATTGGGCCGCGACCGCCTGGAACTCTGGAAACAAGGTGGGCAGATCAGTCAAACTGATCCCGGTCAACTCCAGGGAGGAAAAGCCCGGTGTATCCGCGATCAACCCCTGCCCCGCAAAGGGATACAAGGTAACCGTGCGGGTCGTGTGTTTACCCCGATTCAAACTCGTGGAGATCTCCGCCGTCGCCAAACCTAATTGCGGCAACAGATGATTCAGCAACGTTGATTTGCCGGCGCCCGATTGCCCCATCACCACCGTCTCTTGGCCGTGTAAAGCCTGGCGTAATTCCGCAAAATCCTGGGCCAGCTCAGTTGTCCCTAGAAAAATTGGATAACCGATCTGGCGATAGGCCGCAAACATCGGAGCCAACGCCGCTTGTCTTGACTCTGACAACAAATCCAGTTTACTAACAAAGATCAGCGGGGCAATAGTTTGGCTAGCTAAATAAACCAAATAACGATCCAGCAAGTTCGGCGAAAATTCCGGTTCGGTAGCGCTCATCACCACGATTGCCTGATCAATATTGGCGATCGGCGGCCGCACCAGCTCGTTTTTCCGTGGCGCGAGCTTCAGCAAATAAGCGTCGGCGAATTCAACTTGATCGCCAACCACTGGTTTGATCCGCTGCTTACGAAAATTCCCCCGGGCCCGGGTCCGCACAATCGTCCCATCGGCTTGCAACACATCATAGAACCCACTGATCGATTTGATTATTTTTCCAACTGGCATTGTCGCCCTCGCTTTCGTTGTTTGATTCGCCGGCGCGCTGTTATGGCAGCTATGGGGTCACACTACCACTATCAAAGAGCTCGCCATCGCGGGTAATGCGGTACTCGGCGGTATTGTCACCCTTAACGGTGAAGTTCAACGTCACATTCGTATCCTGGGTAATCGTGAGCGTCTTATAAATCGACTCAATGGCATGATCAGCATCGCCGATGTAAATCACAATTTTGTTGCCGGTGGTCGCGGCGCTGCTAGCGGAACTACCAGCACTGTTGTCACTGGTATCGTCACTGCTGGCGTCGCTGGACGATGTATCACTACTGCTAACAAATGGGATCGCGATCGTTTTACTGAAACTCCGCTCAGCTTGCGCCGGATCCGCACCCTTGGACATGGTGACGGTGATCGTGGTTCCGGTGGTGATCATTGTCCCCGCGGTTGGATCAGTGCTAATGACTGATCCTGAATCAACAGAATCACTGTAAGCTTCGACGAAATTCACCTTGATATCCTTGTCTTCAGCATAATCTTGGACACTCTTCTTCGAATAACTGGTCAGATCCCGCAGCGCGAACGTCGGCTCTCCAGAACTGACGGTCAAGGTAATGGTGGTCTCTTTCGCCACAACACGCTTACCAGAAGCAATGCTTTGCTTGATGATCCGGCCAGCGGCAATCGAGTCGGATGACTTGCTCTTGCGTTTAACGGTCAAGCCAGCTTTGGTCAGCTTCTCCTTGACCTCATTATATTCCAGATCCGCGTAGTCACTGATGCGATAGGTTTTAGCACCCTTACTTAAGACCAAGCGAACTTGACTGTCGGCCTTGACCGACGAACTCTTGCCTGGAATACTGCGGATCACCAGGTCCTTGGCAATTGCGGTGCTATTCTCATAAACCAATTGGCCCACCTTCAGATCGTGATCCGCCAAGGCACTGGTCGCCTCACTTTGCGACATCCCGGCCAAGTCAGGTACGACCACATCGCGCTTGCCAAATAACAGGACAAGGGCAAAGATGAGGCCCGCCAACAAAATAACGCCGCCACCGATGGCCCAAGGTAACCACTTTCGCTTCTTCTTTGCCTTAGCTTCAGGTGTCGCGGTTGTCGCGGTTGTCGCGGTTTTTGCCTCGGCAGCGTTGGCCTGGTTTTGTCCAGCCAATTCTGAGGTGGACACGGCCGCCGGTAGATCCGCCAAGACTTTGGTCGCGGCCAAATCTTGATCAACCGTCGTCGCCACAAATTTCGGTTCATTGGCCCGTTCCGGATCTAAGGAGGTTTTCAAATCTTGAGCCATGGCCGCGGCGCTTTGATAACGCTGGGCCGGATCCTTAGCGGTAGCCTTCAAGACCACATTTTCCAAAGGTTGCGGAATCGCGTCGTTCAGCGCCCGCATGGAGGGAATTTCTTCGTGGAAGTGTTTCAAGGCGATCGTCACCGCGGAATCACCGGCAAAGGGCACTTTCCCCGTCAGTAATTCGTACAAAATGATCCCCAAGGCATAAATATCTGAGCGCGGTGTGGCCATGCCACCACGCGCTTGTTCCGGCGAAATATAATGAACCGAGCCCAACAATGAGTTCGTTTGCGTCGCGGATTGATCGTTCAGCGCGACCGCGATGCCGAAATCCGCGATTTTCACTTGGCCGGTTGGCGTCACCAGAATATTCTGGGGCTTAAGATCGCGATGAATGATGCCTTGGCTATGGGCCAATTGCATCGCCGACAGAATCTGATCCATCATATCTAAGACTTCGCTTAATGGCATTGGAAAATGACGCTCAATAAAGGCTTTCAAATCCTCGCCTTGAACGTATTCCATGACAATATACTGCATGCCATCATCACTGCCCACATCGTAAACGCTAACGATGTTCGGGTGGGACAGCTCGCAAGTTGCTTTCGCTTCACGTTGAAACCGCCGAATGGTCGCCTGATCATGTTGCAGGTCCATTCGCAAAACCTTGACCGCGACTTGACGATGAAGGAAAGTATCCTCGGCCAAATAAACATTGGCCATCCCACCCTCGCCCAGCGTGTCAATGATTTGGTAGCGACCTGAAACCAAGTAGCCCCGCTCCATCATTAGGCCTGCACCTCCGTCTCAGTTGGTCCTAACTGCGCGATCAACACGGTAATATTGTCCGTCCCGCCATTGCTATTGGCCTGAACGATCAACCGCTGCGCCCGTTCCTTCAAAGGCACCTCTGCCCCCAAAAGCTCCGCCATTCGTTCGTCGGAAACCATATTGGTCAACCCATCGCTACACAAAATAAACAGGTCGCCCGCCTGCCATTGACCGGTTTTGAAATCCGGCTGAACGTCTTTGGACACACCCAAAGTCCGGGTGATCACATTTTTTTGAGGATGATGCTTGGCTTCTTCGGGACTGATCTTACCATATTTGACCAGTTCATTGACTAGGGAATGATCTTCTGTGATCTGCGTCAATTGATGGTCGCGATATAAGTAACCGCGGCTATCGCCAATATTGGTGATCAAATATTGTTGTTCCCAAACCATCAAGGCCACAAAGGTCGTGCCCATCCCTGAGAGATCCGCAAACTTGCTGGAAGCCTGAATGATCCGACTATTCTCATCGGTCAACTCAGTTTGTAGCCAGTCACTGAGCGGTTGCTCGCCGGTCAACGCCGTCTTCTGAAAATCATGCCCGATCTGAGAAACAGCCATTTCTGAGGCCACATCGCCGCCTAAATGACCGCCCATACCGTCAGCAACGATTGCAAAAGAAACGTCGGCTTGGTTGCGAAAAACCGCCACGTAATCTTGATTACTCGTTCGTTTCTTGCCAATATCCGTCAAATAAGTTATGTCCATAATCATTCACCATCTCAATTGATCTAATCAACTCGTTGTAAACATGCGATAAAGAACCCGTCATGTTGGCCATCATCCATTAATAGTTGCAAGCCGGTGGCCGCCGTGGCCGCGACATCGTTCGGCGCGGAAACAACGGGACGTTGTTGGAAATTCGGGTGGTCCGCCAGAAATTGGGCGATCACCGCTTGGTTTTCCGCCGCTAGAATCGTGCAGGTACTATAAACAAGTAACCCGCCAACCTTGACTTTGGGCGCCACCGCCGCCAAAATCGCGCCTTGGATCTCCGGTAGCCGGACGATACCAGCGGCGGTTTTAGCATAACGGATCTCTGGTTTACGGCGCATTAAGCCGAAGCCTGAGCAAGGCGCGTCCACTAAGACCCGATCAAAACTTTGATCCGAAAAAGCCTGATCAACGTGACGAGCATCGAGCAACTTCGCGGTAATCCGATCAGCGACTCCCAACCGCGAAGCATTGTCCGTGATCAACTTCAACTTATGCTGATGAATGTCCAAGGCAGTTAAATGACCGCCCTGAGCCGGATCCAAATAGGTCGCCAAATGAGTCGCCTTACCGCCCGGCGCCGCGCACGCGTCCAAGACTTGATCTCCTGGCCGGACCTGTAACGCCGGCGCCACTAATTGTGAACTTTCATCTTGAAGGGTATACTCCCCTGCCTGAAAAGCCGCCGTTTGCGCGAAGAAACCTTCACTGGCCACTAAGCCTACGGGACTGAGCGCGCTGGCTTGTAAACTAGGAAATTCCGGTTGCAGTTCCGCTAGTAACTGCTCCCGCGTGGTTTTCAACGGATTCACCCGCAAAGCGGCTGGCGCTGGCTGATTAACCGTCGCCAATACCTGCGTCACCGTGGCGGCGCCATATTGGGTCAAAAGCGTCGCAACCAACCATTGAGGAACGGAATAAGTCAAGCTCAACCGTTCCGCCGGATCCGTCAAGGCCGCGAAGTCCACTTCGCCATGACGCTGCGTCTGCCGCATGACCGCATTAACTAGGCGGGCATATTTGCCATGATCCCGCTGCTTCGCGATATTCGTCGCCTCATTCAAAATCGCGTGCGCTGGCACTTTATCCAAAAAGAAAAGTTGATAAACAGACATCCGCAGTAACGTTTGGACCCAAAGCGGCAATTGTGCCGGCGTTTTAACAAATCTTTGCCAATCCGCGTCCAGCCGTAATTGCCACTGAAGGGTGCCATAGAACAAGCGGGTCACCAACTTTTGGTCGACTGCGCTGAGTTGACTCCGACTCAAAACATGATTCAATTCCAAATTCGCGTACTGTTGTTTCGCCTCAATATCTTCAAGCAGGTTGACCACGACCTGACGCGCCGTTAATTTACTCATTGGCCAATCACCAACTGACCAGCGCCAAATTCTTGACCATAGCCATTCATGAAGGCACTGATCGGCATCCGCTTCTTCCCGGCCAGTTGCAGCTCCTTGATCGCCCAAACGGAGCCAGCGCCCGCCGATAACCACAAATGTTGCTTATCCGCCTTAACGCAATGGCCTGGCTCCAAACTGGTGGACAGATCCGCGACCGCGCTATCCCAAATTTTGACCCGGCGACCAGCGAACTCCAAATAAGCGATGGGATCTGGCCGCAATCCCCGCACCTTGTTGACCAAGTTTTGCGCGGAATCGTGGAGATCTAACGCTTCTTCCGCCGCGCTAATATTCGGCGCGAAGGTGACTTTCTCAGGATCTTGGGGTACTTTAACGATCGTGCCCGCGATGACTTTCGGCAAAGTCGCCATTAGTAAATCGCGACCCGCCAAACTCAACTTCTCGAAAATCGTCCCATTGTCATCGATGGCGGTAATTGGTACCTTGACTTGGCTCAACATATCGCCGGCGTCCATTTTCGCGACCATTTCCATGATTGTGACCCCAGTTTCAAGATCGCCGTTGATGATCGCCCGCTGAATTGGCGCGCCACCACGATATTGCGGCAACAGGGATCCATGCACGTTCAATGGCATGATCTGCGCCGCCGCTAATAATTTCTTCGGCAAAAACTGCCCGAACGCCGCCGTAATGATCAAATCCGGATGTAAGGAGATCATCTGAGTCAATTCGGGACTGCCGGCCAATTTAACTGGCTGAAAAACAGGCAAATGGAGCCGTAACGCCGCCTCTTTGACTGGCGTTGGTGTCAAAACGTGCTTGCGTCCGACCGGTTTATCTGGTTGGGTGACCACAGCTAAGATCTCGTAATCTGGCGCGGCCGCTAATGCCTCCAAAATCGGCACTGCAAATTGAGGCGTGCCCATAAATATCATTGATGTCATGGCTTGATTACTCCTTCGTTATCAAGAAATTTGTAACGGTTCGCGATCGATTCGCAATTGAAAGCCACTTTCTTGCTGCATTTCAAGCACTAAACGTTGCAAAGTCGTAAACAGTTTTTCTTCGTGTTTGTACTTTATGATAAATTGATAATAATACTGATTATTGATTCGCGCAATCATCCGCGGCGTTGGTCCTAGCAGCACCGCGGTGGGAGACAAGACCGGCTGAACCTGACGAAACAGCTGATAAATCTTCTGCGCCGCCAGATCCTCTTGACGATGATTGACCGAAACGAGAATCGTGTAGTAATAAGGCGGATAACCGCCCGCGTGGCGCAAATGCATCTCGCGCTGATAGAAAGCCTCATAATCTTGACGCGAAGCCAGCTGAATCGCATAATTATCCGGATTGTAAGTCTGGATCAGAACCTGACCTTGCTTACCCGCCCGTCCCGCGCGACCGCTGACCTGGGTCAGTAGCTGAAACGTCTTCTCACTAGCGCGAAAATCCGGCAAACTCAAGGAGGTGTCGGCGTTGATGACGCCCACCAAGGTCACATTGGGAAAGTCCAAGCCCTTGGCGATCATTTGCGTTCCCAGTAAAATATCCGCCTCTTGACGCCCGAACTTATCAATCAAGCGTTGATGCCCACCCTTGCGCGCCGTGGTATCCACATCCATTCGCAAAATTCGCGCCGTCGGTAGAATTTCTTGTAACTCCAATTCGATCCGTTGCGTCCCCGCGCCAAAATCGCGAATATGCCGACTTTGACAAACTGGACAAGCTTGGGGAATCGGCTCTTGATGACCACAATAATGACACTTTAAGGCTTGAATGTCACGATGCAAAGTCAAAGAAATATCACAATTGGGGCATTTAATGACATTACCGCAATCACGACACATTACAAAATTAGCATATCCACGCCGATTAAGCAAAAGGATACTTTGTTCGTGACGATCCAAGCGTTCTCGCAAGGCCGTGATCAAGTCCGCGGAAAAACTTGGTTTGCCCGCCACCTTTGTCGCGTCGCGCATATCCAAAATCTGAACCGTTGGCAAATGGGCCGCCTTTGGTCGTTTGGTCAGTCTTAATAGCTGGTAAACTTTCTTTTGCGCCCGAGCTCGGGACTCTAATGCTGGTGTGGCGCTGCCTAGAATCACCGGGCATTGATGGGTGGCCGCACGGTGTAAAATCACATCCCGAGCGTGATAACGGGGCATATCATCCTGCTTATAACTACTTTCATGTTCTTCATCAATAATCATCACGCCAATATTCTGCAAAGGCGCGAAGGCAGCGGAGCGGGCGCCAACAACCACCCGCGCCTCACCCCGTTCGATCCGGCGCCACTCGTCAAAGCGTTCGCCGGCGGACAGGCCGCTATGTAAAACAGCGACATCTTTTTGAAACCGTTCCTGAACCCGCCGTACCATTTGCGGCGTCAACGCGATTTCCGGAACCAACATCAGCGCGGTCTTGCCTTGCCGCAACGCATCGGCCATCGCCGCTAGATAGACTTCCGTTTTCCCGCTACCGGTAATGCCCTCCAGGAGAAAAACTTGATCCCGCCGGTCCGCCATCGCCGCGGCGACAGCTTGGTACGCGATTTGTTGTTCATTAGTCAATGGTAAGGCCGCTTGGGGCTGGGGTAATTGATTAGGTCGACGATACTGCTCTTGTTCGGAACGTTGCAGCCAGCCCTTTTTAACCGCAGTGGTCAAGGTAGCGCCAGTCAATTCCGGCAATTGGGCCTGCCAAGCCGCGCTCGGTCCTGAGAAACCAGGTTGGTCTTGGATCAAGTTCAAAAGCGCCAATTGTTGATGGGCATTGGCCCGCAGCTCAGCATGGGCCGCTTGGGCCGCCGCCGGAGTGATTTTAACGGTAAAGACTGTGACGTGCTTGACTTTGGTCCGTTGGGCGACCTGATAATCGATCGTTAATTGCCCGGCCTGCTCTGCGTTGCGTAGGGTGCGAAGCAAGAGCGGCGATAATTCATCTGGCAGATGCCCATTCGTTGGATCATCCAATAAGGCGGTCAACGGCGAATCAGCCGGAAGCGGCGTCAACAAGTGAAAGCGGCGCTGATAACTGGCGCGCAACGCGTTGGGTAGCATGGTCTGTAGGCAACTGATCAGGAAAGAAAAGGTGTCTTGAGCTAACCAGTCCGCCAACGCCAACATTTCCTCATTCAAGACTGGCGCCAGATCCAAAACCTCCGCGATCGGTTTCAAGCGACCTTTGAAGCTGGACTGATCGGTCAATTTCCAGATGAAACCTTGACGTTGACGCTTTTTCCCGCGGCCAAAGGGAACCAGGACCCTCATTCCCGGCGCGACCAGCGTTTCTAGTTCTGGAGGAACCGCATAATCAAAGGCACGGTTGGTTTGTTGCGCGGGAATATCAATAATAATTTGTGCAATCACGTTGTTCCGCCCCTTTCATAGTGATAGCTCGGCTAGCGCTGGCAAAAAATTCGGCACTGATTTACCGAGACTAATTGATAAGTTCAATCAGGTTGGTCAAACTAGATGATCAGCCGGCAACTGTTGGCGCGGCGATCGGCAACCGCCTACTTCCGGTGTTACGCCCGCTGGCCCACGATCTTGCTCGTGACCGCTGCCACGATTGCTTGGGCCATCACGTCTTTACTCGTTAAAGGCAAAGTTTGCTGGCTGCCATCCGCGAACAGCAATGTGCCCTGATTTTGGTCCACATCAAAACCACTATCGGCGCGACCGACTGGATTAGCCACGATCAGATCCAAATCCTTCGCCTGTAATTTGACTTGGGCATTACGCAATAATTGTTGGGTCTCCGCGGCAAAACCAACGACGATTTGCTGGCGGCGCAAAGGTTTTAGACTGGCCAAAATATCCGGATTCTTCACCAACGTCAATTGTAATTCCGCTTGGTCCGGTTGCTTCTTGATTTTATTCGCCGCTGGGTGCGCCGGGCGGAAATCAGCTGGTGCCGCCGCCATGAATAACAAATCACTCTGGGGAAACAGTTGCTGGACTGCCGCTTGCAAGTCGGCCGTGGTGGTCACTGTCACCACTTGCGCCGGGATCTCCTTGGGCGCCGGGACAGAACTGATCACCGTCACCTCTGCGCCAGCCCAATAGGCCGCCCGCGCCAAGGCCCAACCCATCTTCCCTGAAGAGTGATTGCCGATGTACCGCACGGGATCGATGGCTTCACGGGTACCGCCAGCCGTGATCAAGACCCGCTGGCCCGCCAAAGTCGGCTCTGTTTGTTGCCGCTGCCAGGCATTTTGCACCAGTGCCTGCATCTTCGCCGGTTCCGGCATCCGTCCCTTCGCCGCGTAGCCCTCCGCCAACAAACCAACTTCCGGCTCAAAGACCGTGACTTGATCCTGCCGTAACAACGCTAGATTGCGTTGAGTCGCGGCGGCGCCATACATTTGATCATTCATCGCCGGGAAAACAAAAATCGGCTTGGCCGCCGCTAACAACGCCGTACTAGCTAAATCATCGGCGATCCCATTGGCCATTTTCGCTAAAATATTTGCTGTCGCCGGGGCCACAATAATCAAGTCGGCCCAAATCGTTAAATCTAAGTGGCTGATCGCGGTGGTGTTACTGTGCAAATAATGGTCATCATAAACGGGATGTTGACTGACCACCGCCAAGGTTTGCGGCGTCACGAAAGCAGTCGCCGCCTGGGTCACGATCACTTGGACCTCCGCGCCGGCCTTAACTAGGCCACGAATGAACTGAGGGATTTTGTACGCCGCGACCCCCCCAGAAATGATCACTAAAATATGCTTACCCTGATACATATACGCACCTACCGTTTCTTTTCATTAAATTTCGTTTCAGCTTGCAACGCCGTAACCAAATTTCGTCAAAAAAATCAAAGCGCCGTCAAACTTAAATCGGTCAATTAAAAAACGAACCTTCCGACCGCGATTGCGTTAGAAGGTTCCTCACATTTATTTAGCTGCGTCTGTTCCTGAAGTCGAATCATTTGGCTTTTCTAAGTCGTCGCGTTGCTCTTTGGCGTCAACCGCCTCCGCGTCCGCCTCTTTCAAATCAGAATGAGGATCGATCGTGATCTTGCCCGCCGCGATTTCCTCTAGGGCTAACCCCACGGTCTTGTCTGACTTATAATGCTCCAACATTTCGAAATCGCCAGCCTCAAGCTGATGGGCACGCTTAGCCGCCAAAATCGCTAAGGAATAACGTGAATCTACTTTTTCCAATAATTTATCGATTGGTGGGTATGAAATCATTCTAATCTTCTCCTAACATACTCTGATAAGTGTCTAAGACCCGAGCGACGCGCAAATGCTCGCTGGCGATAATTTGCTCGATCCGATCCACCGCCAACTCAACTTGGTCGTTAACGACGGCGTAATCATAATTGGTCATCAAATTGATCTCTTCGCGGGCCGTCTGCATCCGTCGTTTGATCGTCGCCATATCGTCGGTGCCCCGCTTAACGATCCGTTCCTGCAAAATATGCAGATCAGGCGGCGTTAAGAAAATAAACACCCCATCACTGACTTTGCTACGAACCTGCATGGCGCCTTTGACCTCGATCTCCAGCAAAACATCCTGCCCTTGCTCGAGCGTTTGATTGACATAACGCAAGGGTGTGCCGTAATAATTACCCACATATTGGGCGTACTCCAGCATACCCCCATTGGCAATCTCGGTTTCAAACTCATCACGGGTGCGGAAATAATAATCCACGCCATCGACCTCGCCGGGACGCGGTTGCCGCGTCGTCATTGAAATCGAATATTTGAACTGCTGGCCATACTTGGCGACCATCGCTTGCCGGACAGTTCCCTTGCCAACCCCAGATGGGCCAGATAAAACAATCAACATACCTTTTTCAGACATTCAGAAAGCTCCCAAAACAAATTAGTCAATAGATATATATTGCCCTTTTTTCAACATTTTTTCAAGCCCCAGGAGCTCAGTCAACAAAAAAACACGGCTTCAGCCTTGGTTTTATAAGGATCCGCGCCGCAGGAAAAAGTTCAAGCAAAAAATAATTTTACTTAGATTGGTCAAAAAGGCTTGCTTTTCGAACGGATGTTCGTATAATAAAGATACAAACACTTGTTCGGAGGAATGTCCAATGCCAACCTTGAAGAAAATTCGTCAGACCTTAACTAAATCACTCTACTCGTTCTTTGATCTTGCGGAAACCCCAGCGATGGCTGACGCTACGGTGACCAAGGACACCTACCGCCGGATTGATGCGCAACAGTTGACCGCCCAGATCGATTACCTGATTCATCATCCGCAAATTGTCTCGTTGCAGTTAAAAACCGATGCCAACAATAAGCGCGGTAATGAATTTCTGATTGGTCAATTCAAGACGATTGATCGTCAACAACGAACAGTCATTTTCGTTGTCAAGCACAGTAATCTGATCCAGCTGATCAATTTTGATCAGATTATTCGCATCGCCGCATAAACCCTTATTTTACCCACAGTTAAACAGGCTGATCTTCAGCGTTGTCGGATCCATCCAATCCGGCTGCTGATCAGCCTGTTTTTTGTTTTCGATAATGTGTGTGGGCATAATAATGACCGCAGCTTGCGCTGCGCGTGGCGTTGGTGGTGGCGAGTGTAGTAGGGCTCCAGGTCGGGCTGGGGGTGGTGGAACGCGGCGGGCACGATTTTGAGCTTTTCGGAAACTCGCCGAAAATCTCAAAACTCGGCCTTATTGTAGGCGATAAATCGCCAACAATAATATCGCGGCTGACTCACCCCCAGCCCGACCTTCCGCCAGACGAACAAACAGACCACCAACGCCACGCTCCGCTCCAGCCGCTCAACGTTTTAACAGCCGGTTGAGCACTCACGTCATTTGGCAAGCTATCGTCAATTGATGGGGGTGCCACGCCATTGACGACCGTGATTAGTGATTGCAAGCTTTAATTTGGTGACACCAGCACAATCTTTCTGATGAACAAACCTAGTCTCAGTGAATCAACTGAATCGGTCGGTTTCCACTTGTGGATTGTTAAGAAAACGAGTAGAGATGTTCAGCCTAAGCAAATCATACCAGGCTCCGAATCCGAATCCGTTGGTGTTGCCGTACCACCAAAAAAGAGGGAATTGTTTGACCGCTAGCTTGCAAAAGCACTTTGTCAGATGCTTCGCTTAGATTGCAGATAAGCTCAGTTCTGCCTAGCAACCGGGTCGGGCCATGCGGCTCAGCGGTGAAATTATTCTTTGCGGCTTTGCCGCTTAGAATAAGGCTCGATTTTGAGACAAGCCGTGGGTTTCGGATTGGCTCAAAACGACGCCCACTGCGTTCCAGCCGCACAAATGGCCCGACCCGGTTGCGTCACCACCAAACCCACCAAAACCCGCAATCAAGCGGAAGGTTCAGAAAGAAAATTCAGAACAAAAAAAGGAACATCTCCATAGAGACATCCCTAAAACTCTACAAATTCCGCTCACGCTTACTAGCCGCAGCTTGGGCGACCAATTCAGCGGCGTGTTCCTCAGCTAAGGTGGTGACTTCTTTTCCGGCAATCATTTTGGCGATCACCTCGACCCGCTCTTCGCCCGTGACTGGGTGCAACGAAGTCGTGGTGGCATCGTGCTGGATCGTCTTTTCAATCAAATATTGATGATCACTCATCGCCGCCACTTGGGGCAAATGGGTGATGCACAGGACCTGCGAATAGCGCGCGATCAGATTGATTTTATCGGCGATTGCTTGGGCGACGCGGCCGCTAACGCCGGTATCCACTTCATCGAAAATAATACTCGTCACCCCTTCACTATGGGCAATGATTGTTTTGATGGCCAGCATGATTCGGGATAACTCGCCCCCGGAAGCGATTTTGACCAGGGGCTTCAGGTCCTCACCGGGATTGGTGCGCAGATAAAAGGCGACCTGATCTTGGCCAGCGTGGGTAAAGTTCGGCGTCTTCTGGGGTTGAAAATGAACGGCGAACACAGCCTTATCCATATATAGCGAGGCCAATTGTTGGTGGATCGCCTGGGCCAATTGTTCACTGACTTCGTGACGGGCTTGGGTCAATTTCTGCGCGGCAACCAGCAAATTCGTCCGCACCGTTTTATATTCGGTCTCGATTTGATCACCGGCATCGGTCACCTGCTTCATCTGCTGATACTCGGCGGCGATCTTCTGCTGATAACTTTGTACGTCTGTCAGCGACGGACCGTACTTGCGCTTGAGATTATTGATGATCTCCAGGCGCTGTTCGATTTCGCTCAGTCGGTCAGCATCGAATTCCAACACGTCCAGCTGATCCTGTAAGCCGGTGCCCACGTCCTGTAATTCATAATAAGCGCTGTCTAAATGATCCGCCAATTCCTGATACTTCGGACTCAAATCAGCAATGCTATTCATTTGTTCCATGGCCACGGCCGTCAGATCCAAGGCGTTGGGCTCTTCGTTGGTCAGCATCGCCAGACTTTGTTGCAACGCTAAACTGATTTTCTGGAAGTTCATCAGTTGTTGCCGTTCTTGGGTCAGCAACTCATCTTCCCGGGCTTGAACCTTGGCGGAATCAATCTCTTGTAATTGGAAACGCAACATATCCAGCCGCTGAACATAAGCCTGTTCATTCTTCTGTTTATCCTCCAGTTGCCGTTTCAAATCACGGTAGCGGCGATAGATCTGCTGATAGGTCGCCAATAACGGCGCGATCGTCGCCTGACCATACTGATCGAGGATCGCCAGGTGATGCTCAGGATTCATCAGCTCCTGATGTTCGTTTTGTCCATGGATATCGACCAATTGTTCGCCGATCGTCCGCAAAACACTGGTTGTGACGATTTTGCCATTGATGCGGCAAACATTGCGCCCCGTGCGGCTCAATTCGCGCTCCAGTAGAACATTCTGGCCATCCGGCTCAATGTCATGGTCGGCCAGCAACGCAAATAAGCGGGGATTGTGCGCCACCACAAAGAGCCCCTGAATATCTGTTTTCTTAGCCTTACTACGAATAAAATCACTGGAACCACGTCCGCCGACCAATAGTCCCAAGGCGTCGATAATAATCGACTTTCCGGCGCCGGTTTCCCCGGTCAGCACAGTCATGCCTGCGTCAAAATCAACTTCAAGATGTTCAATGATCGCGAAGTCGCGAATAATCAAATTGGCTAACACTCTTGAATTCCTCCGCTTCTAACGACTCAATCAACTAATTCGGACAGCCGTCGCCAAATCGTGGCAATGTCAGCCGGATCATTCTTAATGATCAACAAAACCCCATCATCGTTGGCGATGGCCATGAAAAGTTCCGGCCATTGCAAGGCTTTGACGGCGCTGGCGACAACTGGACCACTGCCCGGCAAGGTCTGCATCCGCACCAAATTGTCTTGGCGCGCCAAAACAACCTGCGCTGCGGCCAATAACGCCCGCAACGCTGGTTGATCCGCCTCAATGGCGATTTCATTTTGTTGGGAAAGCTGGTAAATAAAGCCATGGGCAGTATTGATCTTGATCAGCTGCATTTCTTTGATATCTCGAGAAATCGTTGCCTGAGTGACTTCATAGCCGCTCGCCTTCAAATAATCGACCAGATCAAGTTGATTGTGGATACTATTTGTTGCCACTGCTTGGCGGATCAATTGCTGCCGTCGTTCTTTTTTCATGTTCTACCTCATATCTTCTTGCTGGTCAAAACGGACCAGGCGTTTGCCACAACTTGATCGACGATTTGGGGGTCATAAGGCGGGAGTGGTGTTTCTTGACCAATCAGTTTAAAGTACGCCAAGAATTCAATATTTCCCGAACCCCCGGTGATTGGTGAGAAATCCAATCCCATGACTTGATAGCCCTGCGTTTGCGCAAAATCCAAAATTTTCGTCAAGACCGCTCGGTGGACCGCGGGATCCCGCACGATGCCATGCTTACCCACATGATCTCGGCCCGCTTCGAATTGCGGCTTGATCAAAGCCGCCAAATGCCCACCTGGCGCTAAGATTTTCGTCAAAGGCGGTAAAATCAGCTCCAATGAGATAAAGGAAACGTCCGTCACCGCGATCGTTGGTTGCCCCTGAGTGAAATCAGTTGGTTGACTAAAGCGGAAATTCTGACGCTCCATCACCACAACTTGTGGGTCTTCCCGAAGTTTCCAAGCCAATTGATTATAGCCAACATCCAGCGCGTAGACTAAGCGGGCGCCACTTTGCAAGGCCACATCGGTGAAGCCACCCGTTGACGCGCCGATATCGAGAACCGTCGCGCCAGCAAAGTCAATGGCGAAAACGTCCTGAGCTTTAGCTAGCTTGAAGCCGCCTCGCGAAACGTACGGATTGACTTGACCCTTAACACGCAAACTGATGGCCGGATCGATTTTCTCCCCCGGTTTATCCAAGCGCTCATCGTTTTTGCCGACGACTTGCCCGGCCATGACGGCGCGTTTGGCCTGTTCCCGAGAAGTAAACAGCCCTTGTTGTACTAATAAAATATCGACCCGTTCTTTTTTCACGATTTCATTTCCTCATCAAAGTAATTCAAAAATTCCACTAAAGTTGTCACCTCAACCTGGGCGACGGTCGCTAATTGGGCAGCGGTTTGCCGTGCCTGTGTCACTTCTTGGGTCAAGGCGTTCTGGGCGCCAGCTAAGCCTAGCAAACTGGGATAAGTATTCTTGCCTGCCGCTACATCCTTGTGGACTGCCTTACCCAAGTGCTGGGCATCGCCGTTCAAGTCCTGCAGATCATCGAAAATTTGGAACGCCAAACCGAAATGACCGCCAAAATCCCGTAAAAGCCCGGTTTGTTGGTCATCCAAACCTAAACGCGTCGCCGCCAAGGTGAAGGGGGCTGTCAGCAGGGCGCCTGTTTTCAACGCGTCAAGTTGCTTGACCGCGTCCAAAGCGCTTAGCGTGGTTCCTGTGGCGCTAATATCGATGGCCTGGCCGGCAACCATCCCGGTCGGACCGCTGGCTAGCGCCAATTGCGCGCACATTGCGCCAGCTAACGCTGCTGGCGCGGCGTTACCGACCCATTGGAAGGCCAGCGTCAACAAGCCATCGCCAGCCAAGATTGCCATGGCTTCGCCAAATTTCTTGTGATTGGTCAATTGGCCCCGGCGATAATCATCATTGTCCATCGCCGGCAAATCGTCATGGATCAACGAGTAGGTGTGGATCAGCTCGATAGCGCCGGCAACCGCCAGATCACAATCCGCCGCAATCGGCGCGAACGTTTGCACTGTCGCCAAGTATAACAGGGGCCGCAATCTTTTACCACCAGCTAGCACGGAATACTGCATACTGGCAGCCAGTTCTGGTTGGGTCAACTCTGTCGTCAGCCGTTGCGCCAAATACGCGTTCAGCCGCGGCCGCCATTCTTGATCAAATGCTACACTTACCACAAAAATCGTCCCCTTCATGATCCACTCAAACACAAAAAAATGCTTGTTGCGCTAAATTGGCGCTAACGCAGGCAATCTAGCGCTCCTCAGCGATCAACCCCAGCGTCTTTCTATTTTGCCTGATCATCCGCCGTTAGATCACTAACCTGACCTTGTTCGTCGACCACTTTCGTCAACGTTTGTTCTGCTTGCGTTAGCGTTTGTTCCAAGGAACGGGACAAAGCGATCCCGGTTTGAAATTTCGCCAGCGCCGTTTCGAGCGGCACGTTACCCTGCTCCAATTCGTTGACGATCTGACTTAATTCATCTAATTGCGCTTCAAAACTCTTTTTCTGCGGCTCACTCATTGTTTGCTTGCTCCTTTTGTAAAACCTTGGCCTTGACTTGACCATCCTTTAAATGAAGTGCGAAAACTTGGTCGGCAGCAAAGTCTTGCACACTAGTCAGCGCGTGGCCTTGGTCATCCAGCGCGTAACCATAGCCCCGGTCCACCGTGCGCAAGGGACTTAATTGATCCAACGCCTGCATTTGTTGACCCACTTGTTGCCGTTTTTGTTGCAAAATCGTCGCCATGCTCCGTTGCAACCGCTGGGTCAAGTTGGCGACTTGCAGCTGATCAGTCACCACTCGTTGCTGGGGATTGACCTGAAGCAGGCGCCGTTGCCACAACTGCCACTCCTGTTTTTGACCCTGGAGATAATTCTGGCTGGCCTGATCAAACCGCTGGCGCAACAGATCCAACTGCTGGACGTAGCCTTGGTACAAGCGCTCAGGATGCTGAAAGAGAAAACTCTGTTCTTGCCGTTGTAATTGTTGGCGCCAAAGCTGGAGTTGGCGCTGGAAACTCCGCAACAAACGCGTCCGACTATCCAAAATACCCGCCAACACTTCACTGAGTTGCGGCGTGGCCAGTTCTGCCGCAGCCGTTGGGGTCGCGGCCCGTTGATCAGCCACCAGATCAGCGATGGTCGTATCCGTCTCGTGGCCCACCGATGAAATGATCGGAATTGGACTGGTGACCATGGTTCGCGCCACGATTTCTTCGTTGAACGGCCAAAGATCCTCGATCGAGCCGCCACCACGACCAATAATAATGACATCAAAATCCGCGTAGCTGTAGACCTGACGCAACCGTTGCACCAGTGAATCCGCGGCCTGATTGCCTTGAACGACCGCGGGGAACAGCACGATCTGGGCCAACGGATCACGCCGCGCGACCGTGGTCATGATATCATGGATCACCGCGCCCGAACGGCTGGTGATCACCGCAATCCGTTTAGGGAAACGAGGCAGCTCCCGTTTAGGCCGACTGAATAGGCCCTCTTGAGCCAATTTGGCCTTCAATTGTTCATAAGCCAAATACAACGCGCCGACACCATCTGGCTCCATGCGATCGATCGTGATCTGATATTGGCCACTCTGCCCGTACAACGTGACCTGGCCCACCACATTGACCTTCATGCCCGTTTCCGGTTGGAACTTGACCCGTTGAAAGGCGCTGGCAAACATGACCACATTGATCTTGGCATGGTCATCTTTCAGAGAAAAATATTGGTGTCCAGGTCGCGGCCGAAAATTAGAAATCTCCCCCGTCAAATAAACCCGTTGTAAATAGGGATCATAATCAAACTTCCGCTTCAAATAAGTGGTCAGTTGGGTCACGGAAAGATAATTCGATTCAACCACGTTGCTGCCTTCTCTCCGCCAAATCAACCGTCTGACTTAACAACGCAGCGATCGTCATTGGCCCGACGCCGCCAGGGACAGGCGTTAAATAGCCAGCCTTGTCAGCCACCGCCGCGGCCACATCACCCACTAAATGACCAGCGACGCGGTTGGTCCCCACATCGATCACCACGGCACCAGGTTTGACGAAAGCGGGAGTCACGAAATTCGCCTGACCCACCGCCGCGATCAAAATATCCGCTTGTTGGGCCAATTTTTCAACAGCTTGGGTGTGAGAATGAGCGACAGTGACGGTAGCATCCGCCGCCAAAAGCAAGGCCGCGACGGGACGACCGACAATCAAGCTGCGTCCAAGCACCACCGCGTTCTTACCAGCCACAGGTAGTTGATAGGCTTCAAGCAACGCCATGATTCCGGCTGCCGTCGCGGGAACCAAGTCCGGATGACCCGACCACAATTGGCCCAGATTGAAGGGATGAAACCCATCCACATCTTTGGCCGGCGCCACCGCCAATAAAACCGCGGTTTCGTCCAGTTGGGCCGGTAGCGGTAATTGAACCAAAATCCCATCAACGTGCGGATCATGGTTCAGCCGGTCCACCAATGCCAGCACCGCCGCCTGGGTCGTATCTTCAGGCAACCGCTCCACGATCGACGTGATGCCCACCTGCTCAGCTTGGCGTGCCTTATTGCGAACATAGATTTCGCTGGCCGGATCATGCCCTACCAAAACCACCGCTAACCCCGGCGTGATCGCCGCCTGGCGCAATTGGTCTACCCGCGCTTTTGTCGCCGCGCGCCAAGTCCGGGCCGTGGTTTTTCCATCTAATAAAGTCGCTGTCATCCAAAGTCCCCCAATTTAAGCTTATTTCAACTTAAGCGCATTTCAAAAAATAAAACTGCCCCGCAAAGCCAGCCCACCTCAAAAAAGGTGCGGCTTTCTTTGTAGCGACAGTTCAGTGTGAAACGCCTTTATTTCTTGACTTGATCGGTGGTGGCTGAGACAAAACTAGCCAACACCCCATTGACGAATTTAGCTGAGCTCTCATCACTGAAAGTTTTAGCCAACTCAATTGCCTCATTGATTGCCACCGCGTCTGGCACTTCGGCTTCATGTTGCAATTCATACAAACCTAAGCGCAGAATCAAGAGATCCGTTTTGGATAACCGCGGTAATGACCAGCCACGCTTCAGTTTAGGCGCCAAGGCCGCGTCCAACTCAGTCGCGTGGGTCAACACGCCGGTAGTCAGTTGTTCCAAATAAGCCTGATTAGGATCACTCAAATCCAAAATCACGGGTGTCTCCTCAACCGCGTCTTGGCGTTGATCACGGTCGTTGGTCAGAACTTCTTGTAAAGCCTGATCAACCGATAGATCAGGATTACCGGCAATCATAAAGAGCGCTTGAAAAGCGAACGCTCGCGCTTGATGACGATTTAACATTTTTTACTCACCTGCAGGCTGATCCGGCGCCGGCGATGGGGTCGCCCCATCATTTACAGCTTCTGCTGACTCCGCGTCATTTTCTTCCGCTTCATCGGCCGCGTCCGCAAAAAAGGTCTTCGGATCAACTTTCGCTTCCTTTTCAGGAACAATGCCTTCTACATGAACATTGACTTCCGCTAACTTCAAATCGGTCATGTAATATAATTGTTCTTTCAGAGTTTGTTGCATCTCCAAGGCCACTTTGGGCACCGAGACACCATAATTTAAATAAACATAAACATCCGCGCTCAACCGCTCGCCATCAACTGCTAATTCAACACCGCGGCCATGATCCTGCCGACCCAGCAAATAATTGATGCTGCTGGCTAAGTTGCCCCGCATTTCGTAAACGCCGTCGATTTGTTTCGCGGCAATTCCGAGAATGATCTCAATCACTTGCGGCGCGATCTGAATCGCACCTCGATGTCCTTCACGTTCCGCTAAAACAATATTTTGTTCTTCTGCCATGAGCTTGTTACCTCCTAGCTATTCGCTCTTGAGATATAACTGCCATCTGAAGTATTGATACTTAATACATCACCAGCATTGATGAAAAATGGTACATTGACCACCAGCCCAGTTTCCATGGTCGCTGGCTTGGTTCCACCGGAAGACGTATCGCCGCGAATGCCTGGCTCCGTTTCCGCCACCGTCAAATCAACCGTGTTCGGCAAGTCAACGCCTAGCGTTTCAGCGCCGTACATCATCACGCCCACAACCATGTTTTCCTTCAGGAACTTCAACTCGTCTTGAATTTCCGCGCCAGGCAATTCAAGTTGTTCATAAGTTGAGGTATCCATGAAGACATAGTTGTCACCATCGGCATAAAGATACTGCATTTGTTTGCTGTCGATCTGCGCCCGTTCAACTTTTTCGGTTGCCCGGAAGGTCTTCTCTTGGACGGCGCCGTTACGCAGATTCTTCAACTTCGTCCGGACAAAAGCGCCACCCTTGCCAGGCTTAACGTGCTGAAATTCAACGACGCGCCATAAGCCACCATCAACTTTAATGGTCAGGCCGTTTTTCAATTCGTTTACTGAAATCATATTTATGCCTCACTTATTTATTCAATACTCTTACTATATCAATCAAACCTACTATAATGCAACAAAAAACGTAGGTTTGCGCTTGGTTTTGTGTCGCCCGCCGCAGCTTGCGCGCCGTGGCGAAAGCTGCGGTAGAAAAAAGTAGATTGGCCGCAGCTTGCGCTGCGCGTGGCGTTGGTGGTGGGCAAGTGTAGTGGGGCTCCAGGTCGGGCTGGGGGTGGTGGAACGCGGCGGGCACGATTTTGAGCTTTTCGGAAACCCACCGAAAATCTCAAAACTCGGCCTTATTCTAGGCGGCAAAGCCGCCAAGAATAATATCGCGGCTGACTCACCCCCAGCCCGACCTTCCGCCAACTAGTAAACGAACCACCAACGCTCCGCTCCAGCCGCTCAACGTTTTAAAAGTCATTTGAGCGCACTCGCCATTTGGCAAGCTATCGCCAATTAATGTGGAATCACGCAAATGACGACCGTGGTTAGTGGTTACCAGTTTTAAATTGGTGACACCAGCACAATCTGCTTGATGAACTGAGGCAAGTTCTAGATGAATCGGCTGAATTGGTTGACTTCCCCCAAGGATTGTCGAGGGAACAGGTAAAGATTTCTGGCCTACGCAAACTGTACCAACCAGCTATAATCCACGTCAGCTGATGTCGCCGTACCACCAAAAAAGGGGCGATTGTTTTGCCCTCTTGCCCGCAAAAGCACTTCGTCAGGTACCCAGCTTCAATTGCAGATAGGCTCAATTCTGCCTAGCAACCGGCTGGGACTGCGCGGCTCAGTGGTGAAATTGTCCTTGGCGGCTTTGCCGCTTAGGACAAGGCTCGATTTGAAGACAATTCCCGCTTTTGGAATTGGCTTCAAACGATGCCCACCACGTTCCAGTCCGCATCAGCAGTCCCAGCCGGTTGCGCTCACGCGCAACACCCACCAGCCCTGCAATCAAGCATAAATCCATAAACAAAACCAGTCATTCCAATCAATTCGAGAACGATAACCACTTGCCCGATTCATCAAAATTATAACACAATCAGTGCTTCCTTAGGCGCTTTTGTCAGAACCTCACAACCATTTGCTGTTACTAAAAGATCATCTTCGATGCGGACGCCGCCGAAGTCTTCAATATAAATGCCGGGTTCATCGGTCACGACATTGCCAGCAACCAAAGGCTGTTTCTGATAGATGCCCCAAGCGCCCGGACCTTCGTGAATATCCAACCCGATACCATGACCGGTCCCGTGACCAAAGTTGGGGCCGTAGCCAGCGGTAGCAATCATGCCGTGGGCCAGATCATTGATTTCACCGCCGGTCACGCCGGGTTTAGTCGCCGCGATCACGGCCTGATTCGCCTGCAACACCAGGTCATAGATTTCATAGGCTTTAGCTGTCGGTTCACCCACCGCGACCGTCCGCGTAATATCGGAAGTATACCCTTGGAAGTAGCAGCCAAAGTCAAACGTCACCAACTCATGCTGTTCAATTTTCTTCGTGGAAGCAACACCGTGAGGCCAGGCGGAACGGAACCCGGAGGCCACGATCGTCGCAAATGATGAACCGCTGGCGCCGTGTTGCCGCATGAAGTATTCCATTTCCGTCGCCACTTGTAATTCGGTCATGCCCGCTTCAACATAGCCTAGTAAATAATCAAAACAATCATCGGTGATTTGAATCGCCTGACGCAACAGTGCGATTTCCGCGGCGTCCTTGACTTCGCGAATTTGTTCAATCAACCCACTAGTTGGGACTAATTCACTGTGACTGAACAATTGCGTCAAGCGTTGGAACGTGGCCACATTGAGATCATCGGCCTCGATTCCCACGGTGGTCAACGCCCCACGATCCGCCAAAGCCGCGGCTTCTTGATAAAGCCCATGCTGATGACAAACAATCGTGAAATCCTTGACCTGAACCGCTGCCTGAGCCGTATACCGTGAATCGGTGATGAACCAGCTATCATCGGCGCTGATCAACAACGCGCTCTCGTCACCGGTAAAGCCGCTTAAATAAGTGACATTTTTCGGCGCCGTCACCAAAAGCGCTGGTAATTCCTGAGCCGCCATTTTTTGTTGTAATTTTTCTAAACGAGTCATACTTTCCACCTCAGTCTTCATTGTTGCGTCACTGTACTTCGTGATTATCGCCTATCAAAAAAAGCCCGGGGATCCCCCGAGCTCTCACATTCATTCTTATTCGTTAACTGCAACTGGGTAAACAGAAACTTGCTTGCGATCTTTGCCTAAACGTTCGAATTTAACGACGCCATCAGCTAAAGCAAACAAAGTATCGTCACCGCCGCGGCCAACGTTGGTCCCAGGATGAATCTTAGTCCCACGTTGACGATAAAGAATTGAACCAGCAGTAACAGTTTGGCCATCAGCCCGTTTTGAGCCTAAACGACGACCAGCAGAGTTACGACCGTTTGTACTGGAACCGCCACCTTTATGGTGAGCGAGAAATTGTAAATTATGCATTTCCATTACGATGCACCTCCGTCTGTTGATTATGCGTTGATTGTGTCAATGACAACCTTGGTATATGGTTGACGATGACCTTTTTTCTGATGTGAGTGTTTCTTAGGCTTATACTTATAAGTAACGACCTTTTTCTCACGGCCTTGCTTTTCTACTGTGCCAACAACGCTAGCGCCATCAAGAACGGGAGCCCCGATCTTAGTTTCGCCTTCGCCACCAACAAGCAAAACGTCAGAGAAAGTTACTTGCTCGCCTGCTTCAACGTCGAGTTTCTCAACGTAAACGGCTTGGCCAGCTTCGACCTTATATTGTTTGCCACCTGTTTGAATAATTGCGTACATCATGTGCACCTCCTATTATCTTAGACTCGCCAAAAGAGGTAGTCTGAACTTTTAAACCTCTGATTGTGCGGTTGCAGCTGTGGTGTCACAATTACAACTCATACATCTTACCAAAAAAAGCCTGCTGTTGCAAGCAATCCTCAGAAAGAATTATCATCTTTTTGGCCGTGAAAATGGGATACCCAGAAAGTGACACGATGCAACACGATGGCAAAAGTAGATTGTCCGCGGCTTGCGCTGCGAAATTCGGGGTGAGCTCGCTGTGGGCGCTGTTTTGAGCCAATCCGCAAAGTACGCGGCTTGTCTCAAAATCAGGCCTTGTCCTAAGCGGCAAAGCCGCCAAGGACAATTTCACGGCGATCTCACCCCGAATTTCTCCGCTCCAGCCGCTCAACGTTTTAACAGTCGTTTGAGCACTCACGCCGGCTGGCAAGCTGTTGCCAATTGATGAGGAGCCCCACAATTGACGGCCGTGGTTGGTGGTCACCAGTTTTACATTGGTGACACCAATGCAGTCAGTCTGATGAACTCGGGCAGAATTTTGGTGAATCAACTGCACCGGCTGGTTTCTACCCATGGATGGATTGTTAAGGAAACAAGAAACGATGTTCTGCTTACGCAAAATGTCCCGACCTCCTAATCCAAATCACTTGGCATTGCCGTACCACCTCAAAGGAGGGCAATTGTTTTGACCTCTATCTAGCAAACGCACTTCTTCTAACCCTTCACCTTCGCTTGCAGATCGGCTCAATTCTGCCTAGCAACCGGCTGGGACTGCGCGGCTCTATTCAGAATAAGGGCCGACCTGGGTCTGTGAGCACGTTTCCAGCCCGCAACAGCAGTCCCAGCCGGTTGCGCTCACGCACAATATCCTGCCCGCAACAATTACGTGAAAGAATAAAAACAGAACGCTGCAAATCAATCGCAATCGATGCCGACCGCGATAATTTTCGGAAAATAAAAAGCCTATCGAATCAAGGCTTTCAGTGGGGTATAATAAACTTGTAACAGCTAGCGTGGTTCAAATGACGCAGGAGAGGTTCGAACTCTCGACCTACGGTTTAGAAGACCGTTGCTCTATCCAGCTGAGCTACTGCGCCATCAAATTCAACAAATGGCGGTCCTAATCGCGCGCATTGCTGAAACAAACGCGATTAGTTCGTCACGACCTCAGTCATTATAGTCAAAAAGTTAAGAAGTTGTCAATCGTTCAAGGAGGAAATCATGAAGTTTAATCAATTCGCTATGACATTACCCGCTCAAGATCAACAGATTCTGGAGTTACAGAAAATCAAAATCTACCCTACCGATTTGGCCCAGTATTCCTTGGCTCAGCTGGTCGCTCACGTTTACCGACACTTTTTCCCGGATTATCGCTCGCCGGAAGCCCTGACTGATCGTTATCAACGGCTATTGATTGATCCAGAAACGGATCTGGAAACTTATTTGACGCAAATCGACCAAAGCGTGGACCAGCAAGCATTTTATAATGTTGGCTTGCAACTGTTGGGTTTCCTGACTCCGCGGGATTTCCGTTTAAATGACCCACTGACCGCGATGACGAGCCTCGGTTTGCCATTTGTAGCGGCGTCCGAATTAGATTTTGCCGGTTTTACCACCGCTGTTTATCAGCTACTGGTGACCCGCAGTCAAAATGGTTTGCTGATGATCGATAATCTGGCTAATCGTGGCTATTATCAAGTTAATTTCAGCCTCAGTGAGCGGCAACGTCACTTGATTTTCAACGGCAAAGTGCAGGCAACCTTTGACGCTACCGAGTTGATTCGCGAAATTGTTTATGTCGAATCCGACCAAGATACTGATCACGATGGTCAGCGCGACTTGCTCCAAGCGACGATCATTCGGCCCAAAATCAAGGATTCCTTTACCAAGTTGCCTGCGCTTTACACCGCTAATCCTTATTTTCTGGGAACCAATGGCGCGCCGATGAATCCGGTGGACCAGCCACTGACAGTTAAAGCCAGCGGAGACGCGCGGGATAATCCTGATCAATTCGACCACTTTGATCACTTCGCTCCTGATCCCGTCACCGGGCAGAAAGATGATCCTTTTGCGCAAGCGGAAACTACGATCAGTTCAGCTGGTGATGGTACGGTGATTCTTAGCGACTTCTTCTTGGCTCGTGGTTTCGCCTCAGTCTATGCCGCGGGGATCGGGACTCGCGGTTCTGATGGGATCCGCACTTGCGGGTCACCAGAGGAAACCTTATCGACAATCGCGATCATTGAATGGTTACATGGCGATCGCCGCGCCTTCACCGATCGCAGCAAGCAACAAGAAATCGCCGCCACTTGGTGCAATGGTCAAGTGGCAATGACCGGCAAGTCTTACTTGGGCACTCTGGCAATCGCCGCCGCCACCACCGGTGTGGCTGGTCTGGCCACCGTGATTTCCGAGGCAGCGATTTCCAGCTGGTATGATTATTATCGCGAGCACGGGCTGGTGATCGCGCCAGAAACTTTCCAAGGCGAAGACGCCGATGTCCTCACCGACGAATGCTTCAGCCGAATGAAAGATGCCGGTGATTATCGTCGCGTCAAACCCTTCTATCAGCAAAAATTGGCGGAAATGAAGCAAGATCAAGATCGTCAAACCGGTAGTTATAATCACTTCTGGGATTTGCGCAATTACCGCAACCAAATCGCCCAAGTCAAATGTCCCATTGTCAGTGTCCATGGCTTGAATGACTGGAATGTTAAGCCGAAAAATGTCTTCAAACTCAATCAGGATCTGCACGCTTTAGGGAAAACACATAAGGTTATTTTGCATCAAGGGCCGCACATTTACTTGAATAATTTCCCTAGTCTTGATTTCTACGATCTAATCAATCTTTGGCTCACCAATAAATTGCTGAATGTGGCCAACGATGCCGATCAACTTTTCCCTGATTATTTGATCCAGAGCAACCGACAGGCCGATCGCTGGGAACAACCGACAACCTGGACGGCGGCGACCACTCAGCGTTTCCAACTGAGCCAGGACTTTACCGGCGCGACTTCGCCAGCGTCATTTCGGGATGATGGTACTCAAGCGTTCCACGCCAGCGGTTTAAGCGGGTTGGGCTGGGAACAGGCCTTCATGAATCAAGATCCGCGTTTTGCCGCGAACCAGATTGTTTTGAAGAGCGCGAAATTGCAACAAGAGATGTTGCTGACTGGTCGGCCTGAACTACACTTGCGGGTCAAAAGTAGCGCCAATCACGGACTGATCAGCGCCATGCTGGTTGATTTCGGACGCAGTCACCGCTTAACGCCGCGGCCACAGATCGTCGCGTTTGAAGCGCGCCAACTTGGCTATCAAGGCGCGCTAGAATCAACGATGGAATTTGGCCCTGATGGGGTAACGACCGCGAAACTGATTGCCAAAAGTCATATCAATTTACAAAATCGTCACAGTAGCGCCATCAATGAACCATTGACCCGCGATGAATATGTTGACGTCAACCTGGCATTGCAACCAACGTACTATCACTTGCCAGCAGGTCATCAACTGGGCCTGATCATTTATGCCACGGATATGGGGATGACCCTCCGCGGCCAAAACGACCTGCTTTATACCCTAGATCTAACGCAATCCAGCTTGACCTTAGCGACCCCTTCAGCCAAACCAGCGCACGTTTAGCGACAATGCCAACGACCGGTTCAATGGACCTGGTCACTCAGTCAATTGAACCAGCCGCCAAAAACGCAAATGAAGGACGGATCCGGCGGCGCAAACACTGCGCCGTTCACATGAACTTGACTTTTTGCCCTCATCAGGCAAGCGCCCCAGCCTGATGAGGGTTTTTAGTCCGCAAAACAGTGTGAGCCAACCCGGGTTGCTTCCGAGCACGTTTCTATCTTGTCCGCAGCTTGCGCTGCGAGAATCGGGGTGAGCTCGCTGTGGGCGTCACTTTGAGCTTCGCGAAACCCACGCGAATCTCAAAGCTGAGCCTTGGTCTAAGTGGCAAAGCCACCAAAAACACGTTCCACACAACTGCTTTCTGCGCCGATACGCGATTTCACTGGATTGACTGCATCAATCCAGCAAAATCGCTAGTCGTGCTCAAAAGCAACCCGTTGTGTTCCACGCTCTCATTTAATTTCACGGCGATCTCACCCCGATTCTCTCCACTCCAGCCGCTCATGGTATCTTATTCATTGAAGCACTCACGCCGACTAGCAAGCTATGTCCAATTGATTTGCCGCCACGCAATTGACGACCGTGGTTAGTGGTCATCAATTCGATATTGGTGACCCCGGGAAAGCTTAGCTGAGCTGCTAAATTCGGTTCTTACTGAATCAACTTTATTGCTTGGCTTGGCGTGCCGCGTCATCAAAAAACGGATAGTTATTTGACGCCACCTTGCAAATACACTTGTTAAATTCTTCAATGTGATTGCCTATTAGCTCAATTCTGCTGAACAATCGGCAAGAAGCTTAGCGAACACGTTTCAAACCAGATTGTGAGCCAACCCGGGTTGCTTCCGAGCATTAACCTAGCCAGGATTTTGGAGGCTGGGCCTGGCCTCCGAAAGCCTGGCGTAGTTAAGCGCAAGAAGCTGGGGCGGCGAACACGTTTCAAACCAGAGTGTGAGCCGCCCCGGTTAGCGCTTGAGCATTAGCCTAGCCATTGTTTTGGAAGCGGGGCTTGGCTTCCAGAACAATGGCGTAGCTAAGCGGAAAGCGCTGGGGCGGCGAACACGTTTCAAAAAACCGCCCCAACTTATGCAGGGCGGTTTACAAACTTAATTTAGACTGGCATTTAGTAAAGCCGTAAATATTGTTCGCGTTCCCATTCGGAAACGGTTTGACGATAAGCGTTCCATTCGTGCCGCTTAGAGTCCATGAAACTTTGATAGAGATGTGGTCCTAAGGCGTCTTGGATCACCTTATCTTTTTCCAGCGCTTTCAAGGCGTTATGCAAGGTCGACGGCAGATCGGCAATCCCGCTGGCCCGCCGCTCATCTGGTGTCATCCCATAAATATTTCGGTCAATTGGCGGCATTGGTGTTTCTTTTTGTTCGAGACCCGCTAAGCCGGCCGCCAAAATCGAAGCGATGGCCAAATACGGATTGGCAGTGGGATCCACACTGCGTAACTCCAGACGCGTTGAAAGGCCGCGTGCTTGGGGCACTCGAATCAATGGCGAGCGGTTATGACCAGACCAAGCGATATAGACGGGCGCCTCATACCCGGGTACGAGACGCTTATAGGAATTAACCGTGGGATTATTGATCGCGGTCAACGCGCGGGCATGTTCCAGCACGCCAGCCAGGAAGTGATCAGCGATTTCTGAAAGACCATCAGCCGCATCTTCGTCATAAAACGCGTTTTCGCCTTGGTCGTTAGACAAAGACATGTTAATGTGCATCCCCGAACCGGCGATTTTCGGTAACGGCTTAGGCATGAAGGTCGCGTGCAACCCGTATTTACGGGCAATCGTTTTGACAACGAGCTTGAAGGTCTGAATATTGTCCGCCGCTTCCAAAGCGTCCGCGTACTTAAAGTCGATTTCGTGCTGCCCAGGACCCACTTCATGGTGGCTGGCCTCAACTTCAAAGCCCATCTTCTCCAATTCCAAAACGATATCACGGCGACAATTCTCGCCTAGATCGATCGGCGCAAAATCGAAATAGCCGCCATCATCGTTCAGATCTAGAGTCGGTTCCTCATTCTCGTCTAGTTTGAACAGGAAGAATTCAGGTTCCGGACCAATATTGAAGCGTGAATAGCCAGCCGCCTTCATCAATTCGATCACCCGCCGCAAGTTATTCCGCGGATCACCCATGAAAGGCTCGCCAGTAGGTGTATGAATGTCGCAAATCAAGCGAGCCACCTTGCCATGTTCAGACCCCCATGGAAAAATCAAGAAAGTCGAGAGATCTGGGATCAGTAACATGTCACTTTCTTCGATCCGGACGAAACCGTCGATCGATGAACCGTCAAACATGACCTTATTGGCCAGAACTTTATCGATTTGACTGATCGGAACTTCCACGTTTTTGATGATACCGTTGATATCGGTAAACATCAAACGGAGAAATTGAACGTTCTCTTCTGCGGTTATTTTTTTGATTTCAGCAGCGCTATAATTCTTTCTTGCCATGATGCTCCCCTTATCTTTCTGAGCCGATCAACTCATTGAAATAACTAGACCAATTTTGAAATATTTGGTAAATCCAAGCAAATCAACAGGAAAATCCAACCGTTTTTAAAAACATTTTTATCATACCAATGTTTGTTTTATTCTGCAACCAATTACTTTTGACTGGCGTTATTTTTTTCAGGCTGGTGGGGCGACCGCAACCATTGGGCCAAGGCGGTGTCGATTTGCTGCCGAGCGCTTTGGGGCTGTTCCAAGAGATCGAACCAATGTGTCGCAAACTGATGGCGAAAATAGGTCAATTGTCGTTTCGCGTAATGCCGAGAATCCGTTTGGATCGCGGTGATCGTCGCCGCTAAACTAGCCTGTTGCTGAAAATATGGTGGCCATTCCCGGTAGCCGATCCCTTTGGCGGCCTGCGCCTCAGGATCCACTTGCTGAAATAACCACCGTGCCTCATCTTCAAGCCCGGCGGCAATCATTTGTTCCACGCGCTGGTTGATCCGCTGGTAAAGCAGGGGTCGCTGACAGTTCAGACCCAGCACAAAAGCGTCATACGGCGAGGTCAACGGAGGCTGGGCGGAGAATCGTTGCCCAGTCAATTGCCAAACCTCCAGCGCCCGCAAAACGCGTTGCCGGTTTTTCTCGGGAATACTCGCCGCGGCTTCAGGATCCACCTTTGCCAACCGTTGCCACATGGCCATACTGCCTAATGCCTGCCAATCGGCCGCTAACCGCCGGCGAATCTGTTGCTGCCTCTGCGCGTCCACCACCGTACCATCAGCGGCGCCTAGGGTGAAATCCTTCAGTAAACTGGCCAAATACATGCCGGTGCCGCCAACAATGATTGGGAGGTGACCGCGGCCGCTGATCTCCGTGATCAATTGCCCCGCCGCCATTTTAAAATCATAGGCGGAAAAAGAAGCCGTGACATCACGAATATCCAACAAATAATGGGGCACTTGACCCTGTTCTGCCGCAGTGATCTTTGCGGTGCCGATGTTCAAATGACGATAAACTTGCAGCGAATCACCCGAAATGATCTCACCGTTGAACTTTTTCGCTAGGTCCAAACTTAAGGCGGTTTTACCAACGGCAGTCGGACCCACGATCGCCAATACTTTCTCTTTCATGTCACACATCCCCCCCATTCTCAAATATTGAATTGGCCTAAAGTGGGCATTTCAAGCTCGCTCACGGCACAACCAGGAAAATAACCAGCAAAAGAGCCAAAAGACTTGTTCTCTAGCCATAAATAAGTGATAATAGACCTGAATAACAAAGGAGGTCATGTCCAATGACAAAACATTTCGTCAAAGGGTTTCTCTTAGGCAGTTTAACCACCCTGGGCGCTGTCGCCGGCTCGATTTTCGCCTTCAAGAAGACAGTCATCGAACCCCAAGAAGCCTATGATAATAAGATCGAAGAGAACCGTCGCCGCGCGAACCGCAAGAGTCACGCCGCTCATCAAGGTTAAACAAACGGATATAAGAAAAGAGGTTGTTGACATTTTGTCAGCCGCCTCTTTTTTTATGCATGCCGCTCAGAAGCTACCCGGGGTGGCTCGCACTCTGTTCTTAAACCTGCTTGCCTCCCCAGCGCTTTCCGCTTAGCTACGCCATTGTTCCGGAAGCATAGCCCCGCTTCCAAAACAATGGCTAGGCTAATGCTCAAGCGCAACCCGGGGTGGCTCGCACTCTGTTGTTAATCTTCGGTTTTTTTCTTTGTTTTCTTGCCTTCCCATTCGCCGTAGCCGCCTTTGAGCCATTTCACTTCGGGGTAACCGGCCTTTTTTAAGCGTAGGGCGATGCGGATCGATAGGTTTTCACCGGTCTCATAAAGATAGATCGGCATATCTTGACGAAGTTCATTCTGCCAAGATTTGATTTGCGTATACGGGAAATTTCGCGCGCCCAAAATATGGCTCGCTTTGAAATCCTTCTTATCGCGAATATCGATCAATTGCGCCTTACGCATATCTTTTTCAAATTCAGCGGAAGTCAAGGCGCCATGGAGTCGTTTGCCGCGGATTTTGTAATAAGCCCAATTGCCGACCATCCACAAGAGGACGGCGATCAACACAATATTTAAAATAAGAAAACCCTTGTTAGAATTACTTGCCAAAAGAATCATGTATCCACCCTAATCCTTATTATTCGCGATCACCAACGACGCGGCGCCAATCACGCCAGCAACATTACCTAAAGTCGCTAGCCGTAACTTGGTGTTGTCCCGCACGTTCGGGAACGTAAATTCTTCAAAATATTTCTGAACTTGTTGTAAGAGGAAATCACCAGCAGCGCTGACCCCACCACCGATCACGATGTAAGCAGGGTTCAAGGTATTCCCAATATTCGCCACGGCCAAGCCTAAGTAAAAGCAGACCCGATCGATCACGCGCACTGCTAACGGATCATTGGCTTTAGCCAGATCGAAGACGATTTTAGCGGAGATTTCATCGCCGTCATCCAACTGCTTCTTCAACTGGGAATCACCAGCATATTCTTCCGCCATGTCGCGAGCGACCCGGACCACGCCAGTCGCGGAGGCGATCGTTTCTAAACAACCACGTTTGCCGCAAGTACACATGTAGCCTTGCGGATCAACGGTGATATGGCCGATTTCGCCAGCGGAACCAGCAACACCGTGGAGTAGTTCGTTATTGGCGATGATCCCGCCACCGATACCGGTGCCTAAGGTAATGAAGGCCACATCGGGTTGGTTGTCGCCCGCACCCTTCCAGCGTTCACCTAAAGCAGCCACATTAGCGTCGTTATCAATATAAAAAGGAATTTTGGTCGCGGCTTCAATATCGCGTTTCGGATAAACCGTCTTTTTCCAGTTCAGGTTATAGGCCCCGATCACCGTTCCTTGATCACGATCAACGCTACCAGGTGAGCCCATCCCGATGCCAGCGAAATCCGCCGCATCCATCGCGTACATTGCCAAATGGTGATTGATCGATTCAATGATATCTGGAATGATATGAGCGCCTTCATCCAAAATATTGGTTTCTTCGCTCCAACGTTGCTGGATCTCACCAGTCATGGTCATGATCGCAAATTTGATCGATGTCCCGCCAAGGTCGACCCCAATCAGTTTCTTCTCTTCCATCGTACCGTATTTCCTCCTTAAACCCTCTTAGTCAGTGTTCTGATCTCGTTTTAGCTCTTCTTCATGTTCATGACGGAGGACAATTTTGGCCCGCGCGTACAGGTGATCATCAATCAAACCGGAGCGATGCAGATTCTGCAATTCCACGCCAGTCATCTCCAGATCCCACAAACGCTTACCAAGGTAAACGTAGATCCCGAACCGTTTTAATAATTGCTCGATGTCATAATAATTACGAAGTTCTGGCTCAAAATTAGACATTATTAGCGTACCATTCCTAACCGATATAAGAAAGCACAAATTACAAAATAACCAATGATCGCGCAAATCTGCACGATTCGTCCCTGCCGCCGCCGTTGTCCCGGTAAAGGAAAAACTAGCAACAGTAAAAAACCACCAATCAAGCCACCGAAGTGACCCCAAAGATCGATACCTTGGGCAATCAAGTCAAAGACAAAGTTGAACACCGCCAACATGGCGAACTGCCGACCAGTGGCGCGCAGATAAGCGTCATCACGGAAGACGACCCCTAAGGCGATATAAACCCCGAATAAGCCAAACAACGCGGTACTGGCCCCAGCAGAAATGCTATTCATCGCGCCAAAAGCGAAACTCATCAAATTACCGGTGATTCCGCTCAACAGATAGATCACCAAGTAACGCCAATGCCCGATCATTTGTTCCACCGACCCACCAATATAATACAAGGTCGCTGAGTTAACTAGCAAATGCATCCAGCCAATGTGCACGAACATCGGCGTTAATAACCGCCACCATTCGCCCGCCTGGACACTAACGTTGATTTTGGCGCCAAACTGATATAGCACCGCCGCGGACTCACTGCCACCAGCCGCCGTTTCACCAATGAAGATCGCCACCTGAAAAGCCAGTAACAGTACCGTGACCCAATTCCCGGTAAAAAATCGTCGTCGCCGCATTAGTTTGCCTCACTTTCCACCGTGATCAGCTGGTCAAACGGCCGATCATGTTGTGATACCGGCCAATTCGCGGTGGTAAAGACCATCGGACTCAACGCCAACACCACCGTCTGACCCAAATAGTTTTGTAAAAAGCGATCGTAGTAACCGCCGCCGAAGCCGACCCGCCAATGATCGCGACTATAGGCAAGCCCAGGAACAATCAACAAGTCGGGCTGATCGTTCTGGTCCGCTGCCGCGGCCATGGGCTCCATGATTCCGAAAGCAGAGCGCACCAACTGATCGCCTCGCTGATAACGATAGAAGTGCATGCCATGAGTATCAGGCAATGTTTTCGGCAAGTAGATCACCTTTTGATCCTGCCACGCCGCCTCGATCAACGCCACCGTTGAAAACTCTATTGGTGAACTGGCCGTGACGCCAATATCGTGCGCTTGCTGGTATAAAGGACTGGCCAGAAAGCTGGCCAGGATCCGCTTTTCTTCCGTGCGTTTAACCGCCAAGGGCATTTGTTGCAACCGTTGAAGCTGTTGTTTCCGCAAACTTTTCTTGTCGATGACCCTCACCTCTCATTAAGCAAAACAAGTTTCATAAACAAGCTCTAATCAACCTGGGGTCCAGCAACCAGAGCCGAAAAAGGACGGACCGCCGCTAGAACCGACGCCGCTTGCTGTCAAGTGGCGCCAGACGCCACGCAAAAAAACAAAAGAGGCCAGAACAAAACATCTCCATGTTCTGCCCCAGCCTGTTTTCTTGTTATGCCTCGAGCTTGTCACTCATGACTGAGCTAACCGGCTACAAACAGGCACATTGACCCCTAAATGTTGATTACTTAGTTTCGCGATGCAAAGTAACTTTATGATCGCGTGGGCAATACTTTTTCAATTCCAAGCGATCAGGATTATTCCGCTTATTTTTGTTAGATAAGTATGTCCGTTCATGACATTCAGTACATTCTAAAGTGATGTTAACACGCATGTGATAACCCTCCAATCTGGTTGATCTACGTTATTCACGACTTTAACAAGTATAGCAGAAAAGATTATTCTGCGCTACATTTTTTTTGGTAAGAATCCGGATCCTTGAAAAAAATCTCAATTATTTCCTTCGATCTTGAAATAATCCTCGATCATCGCCTTCGCCAAAGCGGTATTGTATCCGCCATTGGAACTGGTGCTCAAGTTCGGAAAAACAATCGCGATGGCCAGTTTCGGCTTATCCGCCGGCGCGTAGCCGACGAAGCTCAGCGTGGTTGTTTCCGGTGGATTAGTATTGGTGGGATTAGTTGGATCATAGTAGAAGGATTGCGCCGTCCCGGTCTTTGCCGCGATAGATGGCGTCACATCTTTCAACGCGTGTGCCGTGCCCCAAGCGTTGGTCCCATGAACCACGTTGTACAAACCTTGCTTGACCAAGGCCAATTGCCCGTTCGTGACGTCAACACGATTTAGCGCCACCGGTTGATGTTGATAGGTGGTTGACTTGATCTTGCCGGCATCGGTCGTCTTTTGCACGGAGTCAACAACATAAGGTTCCATCCGATAACCACCATTGGCCACGGTCGAGATATATTGAATCATTTGGATCAAGGTATAGGCGTCGTAGTTCCCGTAACTCAAGTCGAGTACTGACCCGCTTTTCACCTGGCCGTTCACCTGGGTCGCCCCCAGATAACCGTCGATTTCTCCGGGAAGATCGATCCCAGTTTTGTAGCCAAGGCCATATTGCTGGAAATTATTGCGCATATCTTGGAAAATATTGTTATTCTTCATTTTGATGTAAGTGTGCGGCGTGTAAACCGCGTTGGCCTCGCGCATCGCCAACCACATCATGTAAATGTTTGAGGAAACTTCCAAAGCGGAAACTGCGTTCAAACTGCTAAACGTCCCCACTGGATAGACCGACTTCTTGATTGGCGTCGCGGGTAAGTAGAGCGGTGTATCGGCAATCGTATTGTTGTCAACGCTGATCACGCCTTTTTGCAACCCGCCTAAAACCATCGCCGCCTTAACCGAGGACCCCATGACAAACGTCCGATTGATCACACCCAGCGCATCATCTGTGGTTTTGCCTGTTTTCGGGTCATTCTGGATCCCGGCGATTGCCTTGATCGCGCCTGTGTTCGGATCCATCGCCACCGCATAGGCGCCGTCAGAATATTGCGTGTCCCCAGCTTTCTTCGCTGAAGCATAGATATTCGCCAGATCCGCTTCCACTTTAGTTTGATAGGCGGAATCGATCGTCAAATTCAAATCGGCGCCCTTTTGCCCAGAATAAGCGGAGACACTATTAAGAATTTGATTCGAATTGCTGACTTCAACCTCAGTCTGGGATTTCGTACCGCGCAGGACCGATTCGTACTGCTTCTCCAAATAGCTATTGCCGACGCGGTCATTGCGAGAGTAGCCCGACGCCAACATGCTATTCAAACTATCTTCAGGCAAACCTTGTTGTTCCGTGGTGACATTGCCCAGAATACTCCGGATCGAATCGCCATTGGGATATTCCCGCTGCCAATTGGTCCCCACCGCGATTCCCGGCAAATCAGATAGATGTTCACCAATCTCGGCCACCTCTGTCGCTGTCACCGCTTGATTCTTGATGAAAACAGTGGAGAGTTGATAGGCGGCCGCCATTTTCGTATAAATGATCGCCACTTGACGCTGGGCAGGCGTTAAGTCTTGCTTAACGTTCGCCTGCACATATTGACTCGCATTATGGTATAGTTTATTCTCAGCTAAGGAGTCACCGGCACTGTTGACGCGTTGGTTTTTCGGTAATTTCGTTAAAACCGACTGATAATGCGCGGTGTTAGCCAAATAGTAATCCGCTAACGCCGACGCCTGCAAAGTGGTCTCGGGCACTGTCAAGTACTGACTAAGCTTGCGAGCCACGCTGAGCATTTCTTCGCTTTTAACGTTGATGCCCTTGGTGTAGGTGATCGCGTTCTGGGCCTCATTCCCCACCAGAACGCGCCCCTTAGTATCGTAGATCATGCCCCGGGGAACATTGCCCGAGATGACGGTTTTGTCCGTCCGCTCGACTTCCGCTTCGAACTTGTCGCCGAAGACGATTTGCAAATACCCTAGTTGAGCGACTAAAATAGCTAAGAGTAGGAACGCAATAAAGAATAATAAATTGAGCCGAAACCTCAAAGAAGAAGTTTTCGGCTTTGTCTTCCGAGTTCGTTGACGACGCATCATGGATGTGCGTCCCCCTTTCCATGTACTAGCTCATTCTAACAAAAAAAGTTGGGACTGACAAAACTTCCCGGCAGATTTTCACTTTTCTTACAAAATTTGGAGGAATCGATCCATGGATGTCCGCTTGACCCGCACCACCATCAAAAAAAGACCAACCGCGCTTTGGTATTATTGGCTGAGCGCCTTGATTCCGTTCATAACGGTCATCATTTACTTCGCGATCAAAGGCGCGTTTCCCTTTGGCTCATCCTCGATCTTAACCACCGATCTTGGTCAAGAATATATTGATTTCTACGCCTATGTCCGCCGAGTCCTGCTTGGTCACCCCCACGAATTTCTCTATAGCTTCAACAATAGTCTTGGGGGCGCGATGCTGGGTACTTGGGCCTACTATTTGATCAGTCCATTCAATTTGATTCTCTTGTTGACCCCGGGCAAGTGGATCACGGTGGGCGTTTGGTTGATGACCGCCCTGAAATTAGGCGCCAGTGGTCTAACCATGTTTTACTACCTGCAAAAACGAACGCGCCCAGTTCAACCCAGCCTGGCCTTGGCCCTCAGTACCGCTTATGCGCTTTGTGGCTATAACACCGCCTATCAACTGAATATCATGTGGCTGGAGGGTGTGATGTTGCTGCCGCTGATCCTCTTGAGTCTGGAACGGCTAGTTGACCACTTACAATGGCGTGGTTATCTGGTTTGGTTGAGTTTGGCAATTCTGACGAATTATTACATTGGCTATATGCTTTGCCTGTTCAGCCTGATTTATTTCGCCTATCTCATGCTGTTACGGGCAAAATGGCGCCAACAAATTTGGCCACGGGTTTGGCGATTCGCCGGGAGTTCGATTTTGGCCGCGGGCTTGAATGCCTGGCTGTTGTGGCCAACTTGGCGAGAATTGCAAACCACCAAAGCAACCTACAACGCCGTTCATTGGGACTGGACTTGGGAATTTAGTCCGAGTGCCTTATTACCCAAGCTTAGTTTGGGCAGCTACAGCTTTGACCAAATGTCTTCCGGGCAAGCGAACATCTTCACCGGCAGTCTGGTGCTGATCTTGGCCATGTTATTCTGGACCGCCCGGGAATTCTCCGTCAAGCAACGCGCGTTGGCTGGTGGTGTGACTGTCTTCTTACTCCTCTCATTCATGCTAGAACCCTTAGATTTGCTCTGGCATGGCGGTCAATTCCCCGTTTGGTACCCTTCCCGCTTTAGTTTTATCTTTAGCGCTTGGCTGATTCTTTTGGCAGCCGAGGTTTTAACGCAGGTCAAACGGCCTCAATTTTGGCAATTTATCGTGGTTGGGGGCCTACTCAGCGCTTGGCTGATCACGTTGATCGTTATTAGAGGCGACGTCGCCTATTTGACCGACGTCAACCTTGGCCTGACTGGTTTCTTCACGATTGCAAGTTTCGCCTTGGTGCTCCTGTATTTCAATCACCGCCACCATCGCCTGCTACTGGCGGTGATGAGTTTGGTCCTGATTGGTGAAGTCCTGACCAACTACCAAGCCTCCCTAGAGCAGATTTCCTACACCAAGCAAACAGAATATTGGAACTACACCAACGTGGTGCGCCAAAGTCTAGCCAAGGCGGACCAGCAGAAACTGGCCAACCAACGGACCGGGCGAACTTTCAATCGGGACAATGATGATCCAATGCAGTTTAGCATCAATGGCGGTGACCATTTCAACTCGATGCTGAATCCGATCATTGGTCGCTTTTATGACAAAATCGGGCAGGCCGCCGGGGATAATTTCGTTAACTACAAATTCGGCACCCAGATCACTGATAATTTCTTGGGCTTTCAAACTTGGCTGACCAACAATTCGCCTGACCCCGCGCTGCTTTCACAACTCAGTGACTTGAATTCTGGTTTAACGACAACTTCCTATCGCCCTGATGTCTTCAACTATCCCAGTGTGAAGAACGACGGCTTGATCACGATCCGCAATAATCCCAACGCCTTGAACCTGTTGTTCGCCGCAGATCAGCAGCTACTGACCACCAAGTTAGGGATGAGTCAGCCTGTTCTCAATCAGGAGAAACTGGCCAGTGACGCCCTAGGTGAAAAGGATTATTTACCGCTTTACAGTCAGACCAATTTTGACAAGATCACTTTGAAAAACGTGCAACGGGATCTGCCCAATACCTCCGCGACCTACACCAAAAAAGTTGCGGCCTTGCCAGGAACGGTCACTTATAGCTTTAAGGCGATGACCAACGACTCCTATTACTTGGCTTTGGGCAGCAGCGTAGATAAAGACGCCATCAGCCTGACCGTCGACGGTGAAAATGTCCCCATTGACGAGAACTTTCGTGACACGATCATGTTGAACGTCGCGCGCCGGGACATTGGCAAGACAATCAAGATCGTGATGACGTTGAAGAAGAATTCAGTTTGGCTCCAACACCTGGAATTATATCAATTGAATCAAAAGCGCCTCGATCAGAAATTTAAGCAACTTAAACAAGGCGACGCCAAAAAAGTGACCCTGAACGGCGACCAAGTCCAAGCAACAGTGACCCTGAAAAAAGGACAAATCCTAATGACGACGATTCCAGCTAATCAAGGTTGGCAACTAACGGTTGATGGTCAGCGCCAGGCCACCACCACCGTTCTGCAAACCTTTATTGGCGCGAAATTGAGTCCCGGGACCCACCAGATCAGCCTGCGCTTTCGGCCTGACGGTTGGCGCCAAGGCTGGCTGAGCACCGGGGTCTTCATCCTGATCGCCTTGATTGTTGGGTTTTGGCCCAGCACATTGAGTAAACGACGGCGGTTCAAATGATCGCCCCAGCCAACGGAATGTTAAAAAAACTGACTCACCTAATCCGGTGGGTCAGTTTTTTGTTGGTCAATAAAGTTAGCGGCGCCTGTCAAAATTACGACGCGGTTATTCCGCAAAGAAGTATTCAGGTTCTTGCAAACTGTCATTGAACTTGATCGCCAAATCGTGATCCGCGAAGAACCACTCATCTTGTTTTTCAGTAAACAGCGTCAGTCCATCTTGTTCAAACTGATCGCGCACGTTCGCTAGCGGCGCCAGCTCAATGCCCACGGAAAAGCCATCGTGGATCGTTGTTTTACCATAGACCTTGCCAAACAAATGAATGCCTTGCCCCGCGCCGATCGTAAATTCTTCCTTGAACCAATCAATCGAGTGGTTGTCAATCGTGATCTTCATCAGTTTCCTCCAAGTTTGCTCATTTGCTTTGATTGTAGACAATTTATTTCGAAAAAGCAACCAAACTGCTGGCTTCTTTTCCTCAAAAACGGGTGCAAGACTTTCTTGCTTGCTGGGCCTGGTGATGAATACTTGGACAGTCAGAAAGTAGCTTGACCGCGGCTTGCGCTACGCGGGCATTGGTGGTGGGCAGATGTGGTGGGGCTCCAGGTCGGGCTGGGGGTGGTGGAACGCGGCGGGCGTCACTTTGAGCTTTTCGGAAACCCGCCGAAAATCTCAAAGCTGAGCCTTATTCTAAGCGGCAGAGCCGCCAAGAATAATATCGCGGCTGACTCACCCCCAGCCCGACCTTCCGCTGGCGAGCAAACAGACCACCAATGCCAGGTCGGCGAACACGTTTCAAACCAGAGTGTGGACCACGTTTCGACACCACGAGCTGAAACCGTTAATTGTCCACCCCAAAAAAGGAAAAAAAAGCGGCACGCACGTGGCAGCCGCTATTCGTCTTGCAAAAATTAACAATAAAGGGCTAAATCATTGTACCAACTTATGCTTGAACGCATAAATCGCGGCTTGGGTCCGATCCTCCACCTGAAGCTTGGCCAGAATGTTGGACACATGGGTCTTGACCGTTTTCAAGGTAATGAACAACTCATCAGCGATTTCCTTGTTGCTTTTCCCCTTGGCGATCAGCATCAGGACTTCCCGTTCCCGTGCAGTCAAGTCTTCGTATAATTGCGGTTGGTTCTTCTGGGACATTCGGTTCATCATTTTCGTGGTGACTTCCGGTTCCAAAACCGACTCACCTTTCGCAGTCGCGCGGATGGCCTGGGCGATCTCAGCGGCGGTGGAAGTTTTCAGAATATAGCTTGCGGCGCCAGCTTCGATAGCCGGATAAACTTTCTCGTCGTCAATGAAGCTTGTCAAGATGATGATCTTCGCTTGGGGCCACTGTTTCAGGATCTCCTTGGTCGCTTCGATCCCATCCATCTCTGGCATGACCACATCCATTAAAATCGCGTCGGGACGCAGGGTCAGCGCCTTCTCCAGGCCTTCGCGACCATTGACCGCCTCACCGATAACCTCAATATCCGACTGGATTGAAAGGTACGACGAGATCCCCAAACGGACCATTTCGTGATCATCAACTATCAAAACTTTAATCATGATTTTCCTCCATTACAATCGGGACCCGCACTTCCACACTGGTTCCTTCGTTTTTGAAACTGATTGTCCGGACTGAACCGCCAACGGACTCGGCGCGCTCGCGAATATTGGACAAGCCGTAACTACCCGCGTTTTCTTGTTGCGCCATATCAAAACCGACCCCATTGTCAACAACTCGGAGGAGGACATTTTGATTAACTTGCTTTAAATAAACTTGCATCTGGTCAGCATGGGCATGGCGTAATGTATTGGACAACAACTCTTGAACAATTCGAAAGAGATTATCCTCTACTCCTGATTTTAACCGAACATCGTCCATTTCCCAAGTGATTTTGATTTTTATTTTCGTTTGGAGTTCTTTCAGAAGCGAAATAATGCCGTCTTTGAGCGAACGCCCTTCCAAATTAGTCGGCCGTAGATGCAACAAAAGCGCCCGCATTTCTGACTGGGCTTCATTGATAACTTTCTCGATTCGCATAATCATTTGCTGATAATTCGGATCCAAATCAATCTGCTGGGCCGTTTCGCTTAACGCGGAAAGCATCATCATCGCCGCGAAAAGCTGTTGTGACACGGAATCATGCAATTCGCGGGCCAAGCGATGCCGTTCACCTTCGAGAATTTGTTCTCGGGTTTCACCATCAAAGCGCAAAGGTTGACTGGAAAAAGTCTGCAACTCTTGCTGCAAACTCACGATTTTCTCATTCAATTGATCATAGCTGGCGGTCAACTGATCATCCGCCGAATCATCGTGATTGACTGGGCGCACCCCCTGTCCTTGGCGATAGGTTCCTTCCATGATCTGCTCGATCTGCCGTAGCTGCCGTCGTTCTAACTGCCGCACCGACAAGTTCACGATTGCGACGATCAGGATCCCGAACAAAGCGGCGCCAATGATCACATAGGCAATGACCGGCACCGAAACGATGCGATCGGTCAACCCTTTGATCAACAGATTTAGGTCACCGGCGCGATAGGCCATTAAGCTTAGCGGCGCTAGAAAAAAGAGCAAGCTTCCCAGCGTTGTCAGGGTAAAGATCCAAATGCTCCGTTTACGAGTGGTCATACGTAGACCACCTCCAAATCACCGATCAAGCAACTGGTGACGATGCGAATCCGCCGTTCACTCTCTTGATAATCCGGAGTTTTGACCCGCAGCGTCTGATTTTTCAACTGATGGATCTGGTCGGAAAATTTAACATCACCGACGAAAACCGAGTGTTCCAAATAGACTGCGGTGCCAAAGGGAACCAGGACCCGTGTATTGCCGAAGCCTTTCTGAATGATGACCACATTCTCCCGATCGGTGGGCAAGAGTGTATTGCCCAAATCAATGATCGTATCGCCGCCCAGCTCTTTCAAGTTGATATCATGCCATTGATAGACCTGCTTGCCAATGTTTTGGTCGCCCCACCACCGATTGGTCGTCATTTGCCATTCGTGATCAAGAACCGCGCCATCCACGTCCGGATCGACCTGTGGCGCCGTATATTTCTTTTTACGCCAGAAGAAACGATCGGGCTTACCCAAGACCGTGGGAAATAGCAGCATCAGAAAGATCAAAGTCAAAAATAGCAATAGCCAAAAGGACTGGTGGCTCGCCACGCTGACAACGATGGAAATCCCAGCAATCACCTTCAAAACAGAGTTATGTTCCTTGCCTTTTTTCCGGCGACGATTCACGATCAGCGCTAAAATAATGCCGATCGTGAGGAAAACGATCGATTGTGGGGTGCTGAAGATCTGCCAACCCAACATAATCAAGGTCGCCACCAGGATCACACCCATAAAGGGCAAAAACTTGCGCATGCTTAGTCCTCTCTTCATCTTAATGCTTCAATTATAACAATTTTGGCGACTGTCGCCATCTGTCTTAAGGCTGAATATCTAGTTGAATCAGCCCCGCCGCAAGTCCTAGCGTACAAAAAAACTGAGCCAGCGATTTTGACTCAGTTTTCTGAACTGCAACTTGTGGAGAAATATCGGTAATATCGGTTTAGAGTGATTCTACCGCCGTGATTTTGACTGCGAAAGATCCGCCGGGCGTTTGAATATCAACGATCTCACCAATTTTCTTACCGATCAGTGCTCGCGCAATTGGCGAATCATTGCTGATCTTGCCGGCCATGGGATCGGATTCGGCAGAACCCACGATCGAATATGACTCCGCATCATCTTCGCCGTCTTCAATAAATGTCACCTTCTTGCCAATGGCAACTTCGTCTGGTGCAGTGTCACTAGCATCAACGACCTTGGAATAGCGTAGTTGTTCTTCTAACAAACTGATACGCGTTTCGTTGGTACTTTGTTCGTCTTTTGCTGATTCATACTCGGAATTCTCTGACAAGTCGCCAAAGCCGCGGGCAACTTTGATCCGTTCAATGATTTCTTGACGTTTAACTGTCTTTAATGTTTCCAATTCTTTTTCTATATTTGCTTTTCCCTCAGCCGTCATTGGGAATGATTTCTCGGCCATTCAAAACACCTCTGAATAATTATTTCACGAATTACTTTTGTGTACAAGACAATATGATATGTGTTTGCCCTCGCTTTGTCAATCAAAAAAACAAAAACCTGCTTGTCTTGGTTGGCGGATTGCAGTTTGCTACTAAGAAATTTGCGTGGCGCGAACGTGGATTGGGCCTGGTCGCAAAGTAGGTTGGCCGCGGCTTACGCTGCGAAATTCGGGGTGAGCTCGCTGTGGGCGTCACTTTGAGCTTCGCAAAACCCGCGAATCTCAAAGCTGAGCCTTGTCCTAGGCGGCAAAGCCGCCAAGGACAATTTCACGGCGATCTCACCCCGAATTTCTCCGCTCCAGCCGCTCAACGTTTTAACAGCCGCTTGAGCACTCACGTCGACAGGCAAGCTATCGCCAATTGATGGGAAGACACGCAAATGACGACCATGGTTAGTGGTTACAAGGCTTGTATTGGTGACACCAGGACAGTCTGCCTGACGAACTGGGGCAAGTTCTGGATGAAGCAGCTAATTCGGTCGGTATCCTACCAGGAATTGTTGACGTAACTGGTAAAGATTTCTAGTCTACGCAAGCAGTACCAACCAGCTATAATCCACATCAGTTGATGTTGCCGTACCACCAAAAAAGGGGCGATTGTTTTGACCTCTAGCTCGCAAAAGCACTTCGTCAGATTCATCGCCTTGATTGCAGATGAGCTCAGTTCTGCCTAGCAACCGGCTGGGACTGCGCGGCTCAGTGGTGAGATTATTCTTAGCGATTTATCGCTTAGAATAAGGCTCGATTTTGAGACAAGCCGTGGGTTTCGGATTGGCTCAAAACGATGCCCACCACGTTCCAGTCCGCATCAGCAGTCCCAGCCGGTTGCGCTCACGCGCAACACCCGACCACATCTGCAACCAAGCGCTAATTCAAGAATAGAAACCCAAGCGCAAAAAGCGATGGACCAGCCGTAAACTCCGGCCGGTCACATCACTTTTTCACTTACTTATTTGTTAATTTCGATTGATTGATGACCGAACGCACCTTGGTCACAAGTAAATCGATTGCCACGCTGTTCTGTCCACCTTCTGGAATAATCACATCCGCATAACGCTTGGTCGGCTCAACAAATTGGTGGTAGGTGGGCTTGACCGTTTTGATGTATTGGGCGAAAACGCTGTCGACACTCCGACCGCGCTCATGAATGTCCCGTTCGACCCGACGTAACAAGCGAATGTCATCATCGGTGTCAACGTACACTTTGATATCCATCAAATCACGAATCCGCGGATCATCCAGAATCAGGATGCCTTCAACGATAATCACATCCCGCGCCTCTTGGTGCCGCGTTTGTTCCGAGGGATTGTAGATTTCATAATCATACAAAGGCACATCAACCGGTTCCCGCCGCAGCAGCGTCTGCAAATGAGCCAGGAGTAGGTCATTATCAAAGGCCAAAGGATGGTCAAAGTTGATTTGTTGACGCTGGGCTAAGGGTAACGGTGAATATTTATAATAGGCATCTTGCTGCAACATGGCGACAGAATGACCGGCAACACTTTCGAAAATTTTCTGACTAACCGTAGTCTTGCCGCTACCAGAACCTCCGGTAACGCCAATGATAACTGGTTTTTGCAACATGGGACGCCTCACTTTAACTTTTTACGCGAATTTTTTTAACAAAACAAAACGATTACTGCGCGACACGAACTGTGATTACTGATCGAGACTGGCATTTCTAGCCAAATGCTCGTCATAGGTGACTGAGTAGTAAACTTTCCCAGTCTTCAGGTTGGCCACGAAGTACAAATAATTCTGATCACGATCGCTAGGTTCTAACACGGCTTGGATCGACTGCAAACTTGGCGAGTTGAATGGTCCCGGACCATACCCCTTGTTGATATACAAGTTATATGGCGAGTCCACAGATGTATCTTCATTTGTCAAAGATTCTTTGTGCGTATTCAAGGCATACATCACCGAAATATCCGATTGCAGCGGCATGTCGATCGCTAAACGGTTCAAAAAGACCCCCGCGATTTTCTTGCGGTCGGTTTCCTTAACCCCTTCACGTTCAACCAATGAAGCCAAGGTCAGCAACTCTTGAACGGTCATATTGTTCTTTTTGAGGGTCGCGTAATACGGCGCTAACCGGTCATTGGTCGCCTTGACCATTGCCGTGACAGTGCCCTTCAAGGTATCCCCTTGATAGATACTATAGGTCAACGGGAACAAGTAGCCTTCCAAGCGATAACGAACGTCCTTGGCCGCCATTGCGGATCCCATCAAATCGGGATATTTCTCGGCCAGATCTTGTAAATAGCTGTCATTCTTCATCAAAGCTAGAAATTGTTTCTTGGTCCATTTGGTGTTCTTGCCAATTGCCGTTCCGATTTCTTCGACAGTTACCCCTTCTTTGACCAGAACCTTTGCGATCACTTTCCGCTCCGAATGGCCCTTTTGCAACTGGGTAATGATCTGATCCAACGTCATTGATGGGCTCAGTGAATATTCTCCCGCCTGAAAATCAGTATAATTATGCGCCTTGACATAGTAACTGAACACGGCCGCACTCTTAATGACTTTTTTATTTTGAAGCTTGGCGGCAATCTGCTTATTACTGGAACCAATTGGAATCTTGATCTCAACTTTGGTTTTGTCCGCACGATTGAGCGGTTCTAGTGAAGTGTGGATATAACGATAACCCATAAACGCGATCACGATCACTAAAATCGAAATAATGCCCACGATCCAATAAGCGATCCGACTGGCTGCCCTTTTCTCAGCATTGTGGCGTGCTTTCTTCTCCTGCATCAACGCGGGACCTTCAGGCTGTGGTGACTCCTGTTTATCTTGGGAATGGTGAAAAGCCAAGGTAGATGCCCTCCTCTAAAAACATTCTTGCCCCATTATACCAAAAAGGGCGCCATCGCACCCTTTTTTTTACCAATTTTTATTAAATTAGTATTTCTCTGAAAACGAAGCAGAAAAAAGTGCTATGTTTTCCGAAAGAATTAACCTGACCTAACGAACTTGAGCGTGTAATTGTTCCGTCAAGGCCTGGGTCACCTTGGTCATTGCCTGATTGATCTCATCATCGGTCAAAGTCGCCGCCGCATTTTGGAAGTGCAGCCGATAAGCCAAGGAGCGCTTCAAATGACCGATCTTCTCGCCAGCAAAGACGTCGAAGATTTGAACATTTTGCAAATACTTACCGGCCTGCGCTGTGATCACCGCTTCCACTTCCGCGTTAGTCACCTGCTGATCCAAAATCAAGGCCAGATCACGATCGATCGCGGGATACTTAGCGGCTGGTTGCGCAACGACCGCCGGCAGACTCGCCGCCAAAATCACGCTTAAATCCAGTTGCATCACATAAGTAGCCGGCAAATTGTGTTCGTGTTGAACGTTAGGATGCACTTCACCGACAAAACCCAGGGTGGCTTCACCCAATTTGAGCCGTGCTGTCCGACCTGGATGCAGATCACTTAAGCCGGTTTCCGCTTCGTAGACGACTTGATCTTGAACTCCGAGGATCGTCAGAAGTTCCTCAACCACGCCCTTCGCGTCATAGAAATCGACTGCGCGCGGTTTGTTCAGCCAGCTAGGCTGACTTAATTCGCCGCTCCACAGCGCCGCGATCATCGGCACTTCCAAGGGCTGTGTTTCCGTGCCCTGAGGAATAAAAACATTCCCCTGTTCGAAAATTTGGACATTGTTTTGATGGCGGGCCAAATTATATTTCAAATCTAAAATCAGACCACTGATCAAATTTTCGCGCAAGTAGGCATGATCCTGGGTCATGGGCCACGCTAATTTGATTGGTGCCGGCGCGTGCGCGGCAAAGGCAGTCGCTTGTGGTTCAGTCAGCAAGGAATAGCTGATCACTTCATCCAAGCCTTGCGCCAATAAATTCCGTTTCGCAGTGCGGATCAGTTGCTGGCGGTGATTGTAGGCACCTTGGGTTTGCACCCCAGTTGGCAAAGTGCTGGGGAGTTTATCATAGCCATAAAGACGCGCGATCTCCTCGATCAAATCGGCTTCAATGCTAATGTCCCAACGACGCCGTGGTACGGTAACGAGAATTTGATTGCCTTGATCTTGATGCTTGAATTGCAGATCCGACAAGATCTGGCGCATTGCCGCCGCACTGATCTGGGTGCCAAGCACATGGTTGACTCGCTGGGGATCGACCAAGACTTCTGGTTCGGCAGGCAAGACCTGATGTCCGATCACGGTACCTTCACTGGCGGTTCCGTCGGCCAGATCACAGAGCAGTTGCACGGCGCGATCCAAGGCTTGGCCTACGTCATCTTGATTGATGCCCTTTTCAAACCGAGTCGACGCCTCACTGTGCAAATTGGTCCACTGCGCTGTTTTGCGAATAGCCGTTCCATTGAAAACAGCGGATTCAAGCAACACATTGGTCGTTTGCTCATCGATTTCGCTGTCGAGCCCGCCCATCACACCAGCCAAGGCTAACGGCTTCGTGCCATCGGTGATGACCAAATCAGTTGGTCGCAACGTCCACGCTTCGTCATCCAGGGTGGTTAGCTGCTCGTCAGCTCTAGCGGTCCGGACAACGATTTGCTTGCTAGGGATCTTATCGTAGTCGAACGCGTGGAGGGGTTGGCCGTATTCCAGCAAAACAAAATTCGTCACATCGACCACATTATTGATTGGGCGAATACCATTGTTCCACAGCCGGATTTGCAGCCACAACGGACTAGGCTTGATGGTCACATTTTGCACGACGCGCATGAGGTATTGTGGCACCAGTTCAGGGTTCTCGACGTCAACTTTGATCAGCTCGCGGGTCGGTAAACCAGTGGCGTTCAAATTAACTTCTGGAAAACGTGGTTGCTCGTGAAGCATCGCCCCAACTTCGTAAGCCGCCCCGTGCATCCCTAGGGTATCCGCACGGTTCGGGGTAATATCGAAATCGATCAGGCGATCATCCATGCCCAAGTATGGGAAAACCGGGTCACCCACGGGCTCTGGCTGCGGAAAAACATAGATTCCATTGGCAAATTCCTTAGGAACCACGCTATCGCTGAAGCCAATCTCTTGCAGACCACAAATCATTCCTTCAGAAGCTTCTCCGCGCATTTTACCGCGCTTGATCTTGACGTTTCCGGCAATCCGTGACCCCGGCAATGCAACGATCACATACTGATCAGCGGCCACATTCGGTGCGCCACAAACAATTTGGACAGGTTCGGCGGCGCCCAGATCAACTTGACACAAGGTCAAATGATCGGAATCCGGATGGGGCTTGGTACTCAAGATGTGGCCGATCACAATTTTCTTCAGGCCAGCGTCTGGCGCGATCACACTGGCGACTTCGATTCCGGTCACGGAAACCTGATCCGCTAATTTCTGCGGATCGATCCCATGTAAATCGACCATTTGGTTCAACCATTGATATGAAATTTTCATTGTTATTTAACCTCCCGCTGGAACTGATGCAAAAAGCGCAGATCATTTTGGTAGAATTCGCGAATGTCATTGACCCCATATTTCAACATGGCGAACCGGTCAGGTCCCAGTCCAAAGGCAAACCCACCAAATTCAACTGGATCAACACCGGCGCCACGCAGAACATTGGGATGAACCATCCCCGCGCCTAAAACTTCGATCCAGCCCGTGTGTTTACAAACGTTGCAGCCCTTACCACCGCAAGCAAAACAAGAAATATCGACCTCGATCGAAGGCTCCGTGAACGGGAAATAACTTGGACGCAAACGAATCTCACGTTCATCACCGAAAACATGACGGGCGACAACCTCCAACGTTCCTTTCAAATCGGCCATCGTCACATGATGATCGATCACCAATCCCTCGATCTGGTTGAATTGATGGGAATGAGTCGCGTCGTCATTATCCCGCCGAAAAACCCGGCCTGGGCTGATCATTTTCAAAGGACCCTTGCTGAAATCATGGGTCTCCAACGTGCGGGCCTGGTTAGGTGATGTGTGGGTCCGCATCAACAATTCATCCGTGATATAAAATGTATCCTGCATATCACGGGCGGGGTGATTCTTGGGGATATTCATCATCTCGAAATTATAATGATCCGTTTCCACCTCAGGGCCATCAATGACTTCATAGCCCAAACCGATGAACAAGTCTTCCAAATCATCGATCACCTGATTCAAGATGTGGGGCGTGCCAACTCGCGCCTGTCGACCTGGTAAAGTCACATCAACTGTTTCGTGGGCCAACCGTTGTGCCAGCGACTTTTGATCAAGCGCTTGTAACTGTTGATCGATTGCAGTCGCCAATTCGGTTTTGATTTTATTGGCGAACTCACCAACCTGGGGACGCTCTTCGGCGCTAAGATCCTTCATCCCCCGCAAAACTTCGGTCAACGGACCTTTTTTGCCCAATAACTTGACTCTGATCTCATTCAATTGGCGTTGATCATCAGCCGCTTGAATATCCACCAGACCTTTTGTTTTCAATGCTTCCAATTTAGCTTTCAAGCCCATGGAAATGCCTCCCTTTTCTTACAAATCATCGCTAAAATATAATGTTTTCTGCCGCTTTTCTTTCTGAAAACGTGTTCAGAGAACAACAAAAAACCTCGTCCCAATCAAGGGACGAGGCATCGCGGTACCACCCTACTTCAAACCAATCTTGACTTTGGTTTGCACTTTGTCATATCGCCGACTCGCGTGGTTTCCTAATAGCAGTTTCCAAAATTCGAAACCCATTCAAAAACCAACTCAGAAAGGAATTCAATACCCTGATCAACTAACGAATTTTCAGCAAACATCGTCTCTCTGATGTTGTCTCAAGTACCTACTTGCTCTCTTCAACGCATTTATTATAGCATTATCTTACCGTTAGATCGCCCACAAGTCAAGGGGCACGCCAACCAATGACGACATCCTGAAAACCCGTTACAATCGTGGTGACCACTTGTCAGCGCGCCTGTATGGCGGTTGCCACTTGTCAATGCGGTTTGATCGTGGTTGCCCACCATCAAAACGATTTGAATGGGGCCGCTAACGGCGCATGTTGCGCTTGGGTTCTATGCTTACTGACTGTTTACCAGAGCAGAAGGCGAATCTGCGCCTGCGTAAGGCCGATCATTCGCGAATACCGCGCCGTTGTTTTGCGCCAACTGACCGATTTCTTCGTGCTGTTGCTTTTTTAATAGGGCGTTGTTAGCCTGTCAGGTCGAGTTGGTCGTTATTAAGGCACTAAAAAACTGAACGCCGCGAAGATAACTTCTTGACGTTCAGTTCGCCTATTTCAAAGTAAGAAATCGTCTAAATTTCCCACTGATCCGCCCAAGCATGGACCGCATCCATCACTGGCAAAAGTGCGCGCCCTTTTTCGGTTAGCGCGTAGCTAACTTGATGTCCTTCGGATTCGGAATGGCGGTCAATAATACCGGCGCTTTCCAGCTCCTTCAAGCGTTCAACCAGAACTCGATCGGAACATTTGGCGATTGCCTTGGCCAGATCCTTGAAGCGTAATTCATTATTCTCGCAAAGAACGCTAATGATCAAGCCATTCCATTTCTTACCGAGAAATTCAAAAGTTTTTTCAAAACGTGGACAAATTTGACAAGGTTCATCTTCAACCACGTTCGTTGCGAAAAGATGAGTTGTTGTCATGGTATCTCCTCCATAATCTTTGGTCATACTATACAAGTGAACGAATAAAGCTTAACGGTTTTTGTAAACGGTGCTTGGCGATTGCCCGCCAAGGCTTGGCAACTTCTTCGACGGCCACATAATCATCCACCAGAGAAACCACCCAACTCTCACGATATCTCGGCACTGCTAGGGTCGCGCCAAACATATGCTTGATGATGATATCTTTCTCTTTAGCTGAAAGTTCGGTCAAGCGCTCGGCGTTACGCAACGCGATTCGCGGGTGAATATAGGCATGTGTGCCACTATCAAATTTAGTCGTCCGCCAATCATAATAAAATAAATCGTGCAACAAGCCAGCGCGCGCGGCCGCGCGATAATCCAATCGTTGCCGCTTGCAGATCAAGTAGCTCATATACGAAACGCGCAAACTATGATCCAAGCGATTGGTATAGTGATGCTGGGTAAATTCTGCCAGCTTCTGCACTTGTGGTGTCCCTAATAAATCCTCAATCAACGCAACATATTCTTGGTCATCGCGCCAAGAAGCTAAATCTGTCATGCAAACGCTCCCTCATCAACACAATTGGGCCAACTTCAATTGGGAACATTGTACCAACTTTTCCCCGAAAAATAAACTTTTCTGACTTACCTTAACTTAGTCTTTAACTTGTAGCTGCAATTGATACATTAAAATAGCCGCCGCGATCGCTACATTAAGCGATTCCGCTTGGCCAAATATCGGCAAATACAAATTATCATCCATTTGCGCCGCTAACTCCGGCCGCAAGCCGTGCGCTTCGTTGCCCATCACCAAGCAATAACGCTCGCTGTCCAATTGACAGCGCCGAACATCGGTCGCCTGTTCATCGACCAACGTGCCTAAAAGCTGATAGCCATCCGCCTGTTTAGCGGCCAACCATTGCCCAAGGTCCGTTGTCGTCACGATTGGTAAATGAAACTCGCTGCCTTGCATGGAACGAATCGTTTTGCTATTCCAAGGATCGATCGAGCCCTCGCCAAACACCACGCCAGCAAATCCGGCCGCGTCGGCGGTGCGCACCATCGTCCCGGCATTACCAGGATCCTGAACATGATCAAGCGCAAGCCAAGGCAGCGCGGTCGCTGTGGTTTCCGCGCTATTTTCCAGCGGCATTTTGACGACTGCGAAATAACCATCCGTGGTTGTCGTGGACCGTAACGCTTCAGCGACACGCTGGCTGATTGTAAACTGCTCGATCGCGCTATCCGTTGGCCGCAACGCCAATTCCGCCTGGATCGTCGGCCAATGTTCCGCCACAGCCAAAATCACCGTCACGGTCGCTGTCGGGGCATGGAGCGCTTCTTTGAGCGAGTGCCAACCCTCCAACAAAAAGCTGCCGGTTTGTTCGCGATATTTTTTTTGTTGGAGCTTGCGGATCGTTTTAATTCGGTCATTTTTGGGTGAATCGATCACTTGCATCTGCGTCATTCCTTTTTTTGAAGTCCTAACTGCCATTCTACCACGCCTGCGACTGCGGCGCTGGGTTTTCCGCTGATTAAGGTCAACTCGCCGGTGTGCGCTTGTCGATATGTTTGGCGGACTTGGGTTGGAATAGCTTATGCGGTTGGTTATAAAGCAAAGTAGATTGGCCGCAGCTTGCGCTGCGCGTGGCGTTGGTGGCGGGCAAGTGTAGTAGGGCTCCAGGTCGGGCTGGGGGTGGTGGAACGCGGCGGGCACGATTTTGAGCTTTTCGGAAGTGCACCGAAAATCTCAAAACTCGGCCTTATTGTAGGCGATAAATCGCCAACAATAATATCGCGGCTGACTCACCCCCAGCCCGACCTTCCGCCGACAAGCGAACAGATCACCAACGCCACGCTCCGCTCCAGCCGCTCAACGTTATAGCAGCCGTTTGAGCACTCACGCCAATTGAAAAGCGATGGCCCATTGATGGAGAACCACGCAAATGACGACTGTGGTTAGTGGTTACCAGCTTTAAATTGGTGACACCAGTACAGTTTGTATGATGAAGGAACCAACTCTCAGCGAATCAACTGAATCGGTCGGTCTCCACTTAAGGATTGATGAGTGAACTGGTAAAGATGTTCAGTCTACACAAAATGCCCCGACAGCTTGATCCAATTCAGTTGGTGTTGCAGCATCACCTCAAAACGGGCAATTGTTTGACCTCTATCTTGCAAAACCACTTTGTCAGATACCCAACTTCAATTGCAGATAAGCTCAATTCTGTTCAGCAACCGGCTGGGACTGCGCGGCTCAGTGGTGAAATTGTCCTTTGCGGCTTTGCCGCTTAGGACAAGGCTCGATTTGAAGACAAGCCGCGCACTTTGCGGATTGGCTTCAAACGACGCCCACCACGTTCCAGTCCGCAACAGCAGTCCCAGCCGGTTGCGCTCACGCGCAACACCCACCAAAAACCTGCAATCAAGCGCAGGTTCAACAATAGAAACCTAGTGTTCCAACAACGCCCTTAATCTTTTTTACATTCGACAGAAAAATCCTGCTCTGGCGAACACGCCGGGGCAGGATCAAGATTGGTGCTACGTTAAATGATCAGTGCCGCTAGTCACGATCGCCGTCAGACGAGTCGTTGCGGCGCTGTTGTTTACCGGCGTTCCGAGCGCGATTACTTTCGTGAGAAGCTTGGACCTCAGGCGCTGTTTGGCTTTGATTAACACGCCAGTCAGCAAAAGTTGCTTCCGAAACAACCGTAACGATCGGATGTTCTTTCAAATCGGTATCGACTTCCCGACGAATTTTCGGCGTGATGACGTAGTTGGTGATCAATTGTTGGACCACGCCAATAATTGCAGTGGCAAAGAAGTACAGCCCTAAGCCAGCTGGCGCTACGATACTGATGAAGAAGGTCATGGCCGGGCTGATGATCATCATGGTCATCATTTGGCGGCGCTGTTCTTTCGGCGTGATGACGATCGACAGGCCTGATTGAACGGCATAGAGTAAGGTCGCGATCACCGCGATCAGAATACTTCGTTGCCCTAAAGAAATGCCGAAGAAGGTGGCTTTGGCGATCTCAGGCGAGAACTGTACCGCTTCGTAGAGTCCAGCCATGATCGGTAATTGCAGCAGTAACGGCAGGCAGCCCATGCCACCGGTCATACTCAAGTGGTTTTCTTGATAGACTTTCATGGTCAACTGGCTTAATTGGGCCGCTTCCGCTTGGGTTGCTTTGGAACGATAAGATTGGATCAAATCGATCTGCGGTTTAACTGCCTTCATTTTCTCAGTTTGCTTGGTTGATTTCTGCATTTGGTTCAATCGCAGTGGTAGCAAAATCAGTTGTACTGCCAACGTGATCAAAATCACACCCCAGCCAAAACTATTGGAGCCACCAATCAAATCACCGAACCATTGGATCATTGATTGCATTGGTGTCGCTAAATATTTATAGATCAAGCCATACAATCCACTGGAAGGTGGCTTGGCGTTCGTATAAGTCGCCGCGTTGGCACAGCCACTCAAGAGCAATAGTAGCGCCGCTGATAGGCCGCCTAGTTGCAACACCTGACGCTTGTTTTTCATTCGTTGAAATTCCCCTTTAATCCAATTTTCCACGTAACCTCCGCCGTGCGAAATCGTCGCGACCGCGGAAACATTCTAAAAACCACTATACCGAATCTGGCCGCGAAATACCAGTTGATTTTGATCCGACCGGCAAAAATACAGCTTTAGACTGAGACCAAAAGCTGACGGGTGCCGGTCCAACGACGACCGATTGGTGAGCCTCATCGGACGATGATGGCACCACCACTGGATCATCATTGGATCATCATTGAATCATCGTTGACCCAGCCCCCACATCAGTGGCGGCGCGGCGAACTTAGCCCACGACCCGAAATTTACCTAAAGCTGGCGCCGGCTCAATAGCGCTGACGGCAACTTCATCAACCCGTCCACTTGGTGCTGGCGACACCCTGACTGCGGCGATAAATTCTTTCAAATCAGCCGCTTCACCACTGGCTTCGATGTAAACCGAGCCATCGTCATTATTCCGCGTGATGCCCACGATTCGTAACCGATCCGCTACCATTTTCGTCATCCACCGAAAGCCGACACCTTGAACCCGACCGCGAACGGTCATTGCTACACCTTCACGCATGCTTTTTTGCCTCATTTCTTCAGTTGAACTTGATTTCCTGACGCCATCAATCGCTAAAACAACACCACGAATATCTCAACGCTTGGCCCAATCATTACTTTCATTATAACCGATTATCATAACCGATTATCAGCGAAAGTTGAGACCGACGAAACTTTCCGTGGCCGACGTCAAGGTCAATTTTGAACGTCAATTAGACCAAACCAAAACCTCGAATTCAATGAGACTGACTTCGAGGTCGGTTGCGGACACGGTATTCACAAAAAAGAGTGAGCGTCGGCCCGGGTAGCTAATGCTCAGAAGCTGGGCCGACAAACACGTTTCAATAAAAAACAGCGTTGCCAACAATAATTAAGCGCCAGTCAGGCTCATTTCCCGCCAGTGGGTTCATCAGGGCCCGCAATTAGAGCAGTCGCAGGTGGTTTGAGCGGCAAGGTCACCTTAAACAAGGACCCGGAATTCTCCACACTTTCCACGGTCAAATCGCCCCCATAGGCCTTGACCAAGCGATAGGCGATCGAAAGGCCTAAGCCATTGCCGCCGCGTTCCCGAGAACGCGCCTTGTCAACCCGATAAAAGCGGTTGAAGATGCGTTGCTGGTCTTGCGCGGAGATACCTAGCCCAAAGTCTTGTACCACAATATGCAGATGATGTTGGCCCATATCGGCGCCCAAATGGACTTCCTTGCGACTGGCTGAATATTTGACGGCGTTATCCAACAAAATAATCAACAGCTGCTCCAAGTGATGCCGATTCATGCGGACCATCGTTGCCGGTGGGAGATCCACGTCGGCTTGCACCAGGAAATCAGGATGCAACATCTGAATGTTGTCAACAACTTGAGAAATAACCGCCGGGACATCAGCCTCTTCATGAACGGATTTCAAATCGACCTGTTCCGCCCTGGTCAACTGCAACATTTCCTCGATCAGCGAATTCATCCGCGTGGCTTCTTGCGTCGCCGCCGCTAAGGATTCCGCGAGAACTTCGGGATCATCCTTGCCCCACCGATTCAACAATTGCAGGTGCCCTTGGATCACCGCCACCGGTGTCCGCAATTCATGGGACACATCGCCGACAAATTGCTTTTGTTGTTCAATGTATTGCTGGATTTGATCCAACATGCTATTGAATTGTTGGGCCAAGTCGCTGATCTCATCATTGCCCGACAATTGTGGAATCCGCGCGGTAGATTCGGGCGATTGATCGATCGTCCGAATTGTTTTGGAAATCAAATTCAACCGCTTTAACAGGCGATGAACAATAATATAGCCGACACTCCCACTGAATAGCACCGCCACCGCGATCAAAACGGTCATTTGCCAACGGAGTTCTTGGGTGGAGCGATAAAGGCTGTCCATTTGATTGACCAGCATGACATACCCGGTCAACCGATTGCTGGTTCTTTCGCGGACAGGAATCGTGGTCACGATCACCCGCCGCCCCTGGGAACGAATCAATTGTTGCGTGCGTTTACTGACTGGTTTGAATTCAATCGCCGTGTCCCGCGAAATAAAGACTTGTTCTTCTTCGCGGTTATAAACCGAAACGGATAAGTCTGACCGGGACAACTGATTGAAAATCGAGTCCTCGTAGAAAGGATCGGAATTGGTTTGTTCGCGGCTGGCGCCACTCACATCGTCGTTTTGATAATATTCAGGGGTCATCAACGGCACCACTTTGGCGATAGTCAAATTGTCCTTGACACTCCGCAAGCGGTCGGTGACCAGTTTGGTCGTTTCAGCGGTGGCTGTTTTCTCTTGCGCCAACAAATTATTGCTAAATGTCGCGTAAATAATACTGGCAAAAATCACGAATGTAAAAAAAATGGTCAGGCCAACAGCGGCTGACCATTTAACTCGCAAAGTTAAACGCATTTTTTTCTTGGGTTGCTTGGTTGGTTCGTCACGTTTCTCTGCCATTGTTCGCGCCTACGAATGCATGACATAGCCCGTGCCACGGACTGTTTGAATGTAACTGCGGCGGTTGGGCCGATCGATCTTGTTCCGCAGATAACGGACGTAAACATCCACAACATTGGTCGCGACTTGCTCATTGTAGCCCCAAACCTGCCGCAAAAGTTCATCACGCGCCACAACGGTGTTGGCGTTTTCCACCAGGATCATCAACAAGGAGGATTCCCGCTTTGAAAGCTGAATGATCTCATTACCGCGAATCACGGTTCTGGTCTGCGGTTCAATGATCAAATCACGGAAAACGATCTGCTTTTGTTGGGAAGCGCGGGATTGCCGTTCCATATCAGAACGCCGAATCAAAGCCCGCAACCGCGCCAGTAATTCCTCGATTGCAAACGGCTTCACCAAATAATCATCCGCGCCATCATCTAAACCAGCGACCCGATCCAACACGGAATCCTTGGCGGTAACCATAATGATTGGCGTAGACTTCTCCTTGCGCACCCGGCGACAAACTTCAAAGCCATTCAAATCTGGTAACATCAAATCAAGCAAAATCACGTCCCAGTCTTCTTTCAAGGCTAGATCCAACCCTGCCCGGCCATTACCTTCAACCTTGGTTTCATAACCTTCATGAGACAATTCCAAGTCTAAAAAACGGGCTAAGTTTTTCTCATCTTCGATTATTAAAATCTTCTTACTCGAGTCTAATTTAGACACCCCCATTATATTTACAACAACCTTTGTCTGGAGAATCAATCTTATTGCTGCTAGTATTTTAACATAAGATGGAGATTCCCGCCAGACAATCTCTCATATTGTTTTAATATATTAGACTTTCCCGGAAAAGTCAATCACTAAGGACAAGGCTTAACGAAATTGTCACTAAAATTACACAGGTTTAAGATTTCTCAGAAACATTCACCTGAATTTCTTCCAATTTCGGCGTTCTTGCGTGGCTTAGCTTTCTTTTCGTAGGGGCAGCCTTTATAATTGAAAGAGCAGGCCAAGCCAAGAGAAGCTGATTGTCAACCATGTTCAACCTGATTCTCACCACGATTCCCCTACGATCATGGCCTTGATCGAACTGATTTGGGTAAAGCGGTTCGGCCATTCTGGAGAACGGGCTAGCACTTGCAAATTTGCTTGAGCAACACGCAAGCAACAATGGAGGAGTAAGATGTATACATTCACGATGCTGATCGCAATGATCGGCATGTTGCTGATCCCCTATGGTGTGATCACTTGGCTGAAGCGCCGGAAAAGTCAGCAAACGACCAAGCTAGCGGCTGTTTTGGCTGCCGCTGGGGTTGTCCTGTTCTTAGGCGGCGCCACCGCCAACGGGCAAGTCAAAACAGCCCAGGAGCAGCAAGTCGCGGCGGACAAAGCCGCCAGTGTTTCTAGTCGGCAAGTCGCGGCCAAGACCAGTTCCAAAGCCGCCGCGAAAGCAGAGAAGGCAGCCGCGGCCAGTTCCCGCAGCGCCGCCAGCAGTTCCAAAAAGGCGGCCGCCCAGTCCTCATCGATCAAGGTGGCCACCGAGAAGGCCGCGGCCGAGAAAAAAGCGGCCGAAACCAAGCGCAAACAAAGCAACACGAATCTGGCCAGTTTGACCTACCAAGGGACGCAAACAATCAATGTCAATCAGGGTCAACCAACTTTTTCCAGCGCTGACCTCAGTCTGGCCGAAGGTGCTTGGGAGAAATACGGCGAGCTCGATCAACTGAACCGTGCCACCTCCGCTGAGGCGATGCTCAACCAAAGCATTATGCCCACAGGGAAACGTGGTAGTATTAGCGAAGTTACCCCCACCGGCTGGAAAAATAAGAAAATCAACGGTGGTTATCTGTTCAACCGCTCTCATTTGATTGGCTGGGCCTTAGCCGGCGAGAACGCGAATTGGAAGAACTTAATCACCGGCACGCGGCAATTGAACAGCCCCGAAATGTTACGTTATGAAATGGACGTGAAGGCTTATCTCGAACAGAGTAGCAAGAATTATGTGCGCTATTCTGTCACGCCGATTTTCCGCGGTAATGAGCTGCTGGCCCGCGGTGTCCATATGATGGCGCAAGCGGTCAACAGCCAAGCCATCTCTTTCAATGTTTATATTTTCAATGTCCAAAGTGGCGTCACCCTAAATTACGCCGATGGCTCCAGCAACGTTGGTCAAGCGACCGGCTCAACGGGAACCACGAGCGCGGCCGGCGCCGGCAGTACCACCCGGCCCAGCCAGAATAGTGGTAACCAAGCAGCCAGTAGCTCCCAGACCACCACGCAAAATAACCAGGCCCAAAATAACCAAAACACCACACCAACTGGCCAAGTTGTTTTCGTCACCCCGACTGGCAAACGTTACCACAAATACGCCCACGGCAACGGCACTTTCACCAAAACCTCTTTACAGGACGCCAAAAGTCGCGGTCTGACGCCTTGCCAAGTTTGTTGGTAAGCCACCGGATCTGTGAGACTCGCGCCTCGTCGCCAAATGATTGTCTTGGCTAAATCGCGACGAGGCCAGAATCAACCATCGCTTCCGGCCTTAACCGTTATCTGAAGCCCAGACGGTCGAAAACGTCCGCTTCCAGCCATTCAACCGGCAGCACCGATAACGCACTCAAGCCAAGCAAAAAGAGCTTGACCCTTTTCTAGCAATCACACTAGATTTTGGGTCAAGCTCTTTTTAATGGGGCTAAAATTTTTTATGGTCGAGTTTCTCTATTGTTCTGTGTACCACGTGTAGTGGAAGACGCCTTCGCGATCATTGCGCAGATAAGTATGCGCGCCGAAGTAGTCCCGTTGCGCTTGCGTCAGATTAGCCGGCAGCACTTCCGCCCGATATGAATCGTAGTAGTTGATCGCCGCGCTCAATCCTGGTGCTGGCACACCATTCTTAACCGCCAAAGCAACCACATCACGAACCGCTTCTTGATATTTCTCGGCAATATTGGTGAAATATGGGTCCAAAAGCAGGTTCTGCAAGTCTGCCTTTTGATCATAAGCCGAGGTGATCTTTTGCAAGAATTGCGCCCGAATGATACAGCCTTCCCGCCAAATTGCCGCGATTTTACCGAAGTCTAATTTCCAATCATAGTGTTTAGCCGCCGCCAACATTTGTTCGAAGCCTTGGGCATAACTCATGATTTTGCTGAAATAAAGCGCTTGACGAATTTCTTCGACCAAGGCCTTCTTATCAACTCCGGCTGCCAATTTCGGTTCTGGGCCATGCAAAACTTTGCTAGCAATCACCCGTTCGTCCTTCAACGCGGAAATATAACGGGCGTAAACCGCCTCGGTGATCAGGGATTGAGGCACACCCACTTCAAGGGCTTCTTGGGAACTCCACTTACCTGTACCTTTGTTACCAGCCGCGTCCAAAATAACGTCAACGACAGGCTTGCCGGTGCCAAGATCATCTTTCCGTGTCAAAATATCCGCGGTGATCTCAACCAAGTAGCTTTGTAATTCGCCCTCATCCCATTCTTTGAAGATGTCAGCAATTTCCTCAACACTGAAGCCTAAAACCCGCCGCAAAATATTGTAGACCTCGGCAATCAATTCCATATCGCCATATTCGATCCCATTATGGACCATTTTAACATAATGACCGGCCCCATTAGCACCGATATAGGTGACACATGGCGTGCCGTCATCAGCCTTGGCCGCGATCTGTTCTAGGATTGGCGCGACCAAATCATAGGCTTCTTTTTGACCACCAGGCATCAAGGAAGGTCCTTCCAAGGCGCCAAGTTCGCCACCGGAAACGCCCATACCAATAAAGTTGATTCCTGACTTGTCCAGTTCAGCGTTGCGCCGCATGGTGTCTTTGAAGAAGGTGTTGCCACCATCGATCAGAACATCGCCTTTATCTAATAAAGGTAATAATTGCTTAATAACCGCATCGGTCCCAGCGCCAGCCTTGACCATCATCATGATCCGCCGCGGCTTCTCCAATGAAGCAACGAAATCTTCGATCGTGTAACTTGGTACTAACTTCTTATCGCTATGTTCTTTAGCAACCGCTTCAGTTTTACTCCCCGTCCGATTATAGATTGCAACAGTATAACCACGGCTTTCGATATTTAGCGCTAAATTCTTTCCCATGACGGCCATCCCAATGACGCCAATTTGTGGTTTATCCATGAATCATTGCCTCCAATTTATTTAGTTCTTCCACGCGTGGCTTAACGCGCTGTGATTCTCAAACATCTCTATCCTAACAAAAAACAAGCGAAATTCATAGTGAAAGGCTGCCGTGAAAGCGCTGTGACAACAAGATTTTTGGAAAATAAAAAAGCAGCGCTCACTGCTTTTCTTCAATCAGGAAAAAAACCTTACCGATAGCGGCGCATTCGCCGTTGGAGCTTGCCTGTTTGGCTGCTCTTTTAACGACCGCTCATTCCTGGGGATCGTTTTCCTGATCATCTGGCTGGTCTGCAGCTTGCGCTTGCTGATCAAGTAGGCCCTTCAATTTCGCAAACTCAGGATTGGGTTGGTTGGCTTGGGCGGCCGCTGCTGCGGCGAAATCGGCCTCGCTCAACACTTCCCAGCCTTCACCAGTCGGCAACGCTTCACCAGCGGCTTCCGCTGGCGTGTAGATTTGGGTAGGAATCGCCAAAAGAAGATTATCTTCGATGGCGCTGGCCAAATCGATCTCACCGTTGACGATGGGGATAATGATCTCCTCATTCGTCGCGGTTGACGCGACTTCATCTTCCTCCAACTCGGCAACCGCCAACTCCTGATCCAGATAAAGCTCGTCAATCTGTAGGTCTAATGGTAGGGCGACTGGTTCCAGACTTCGCGTCGAAGGCACAGTTAGTTGACCGCTCACCTGCAAGCGGCTGCGCCAACCTTCACCTTCCGCTTGCAACGTCCCGGTGACTTGAAAAGCGGATGCCCCGATCAATTGGGGATAACGTTGCTTTAAAGAAGCCTCAGGCATTAAGGTTTCATCGATCTGAATCGCCTTGCGCTGGTATTTTTGCAACTGGTCAATTGGAAATCTTAAAGTCATTTTCGACACCTCATTTTTTTATGATGATCTGTTGTTTGAAATTCTGTTCGCGCCCAGTCAACTGCTCGTACAAGCGGTCGACACGGATCTGCAAGCCTAAGGGTCCTCGGGGTGCGCCAGCTGCGGCAGTGACGCGTGTGATCAAGGGTGCCTCTAAGTTCGACCGTTGTTGGTGGAGATACTGCTGCCCGGCGGCGCTGAAACCTAACAGCCGCAATTGGGGTTGTTGCGTCAGGGCTTGCTGGATCTCCGATGCCGTGACATTGAGCAAGGTGTACAGCGCTAACCGCCGTAAGCGGGCGTACGTATACCGTTTTGACTTGACCCGGCGTAAGAAATCAGACCAATTTTGACTCTGCAAGTTTTGCTCCCAAAACCGATATTCTAAGCCTTCTGACATTTGGTAAATCGCGGCCAAGTCTTGGGGCCAAGTCGTGGTCAACCGGTAATGCAACCACGGCCATAATTGGTCCGCCGCCAAGAATGGTCCTTGAAGCACTTGCGGATCATAAGGCACAAACGGACTGATCGCCGCCGTTTGGCCTTGCAACAACTGACGCCGCAAATAGGAAGCACTGGCAAAAGCCTGACCTTGTTGATCATGACCACTGCTGTCCTGATCGTGATCGACCCCCACCCGCCCCAGCGGCAACAAAGTCAACGGCTGAGCCAGTTGGGCGTTGGCAATGGCATAACTCAAGGCTAATAGCTGATTAGGCGCCGCCACCATTGAACCCATTTCTTGTTGTAAAAGCTCATTCCATTGGGTGGCGTAGGTTTTCGTATAATCTACGGCGAACTGTTGTCGCTGGGTTTGGGGCCAGACCCGCTGAACGAAATCCTGATAATCAAAAGTCGGCGTTTCTGTACCAAAAGCCAGCGTGTCACAGCCAAGCGCCGCTAAAATCGCCAAGGCGCCGGTCGCAAACCGATCTGCTGGCTGACAACTGACCGCAAATGGCAGTTCCACCACAATATCCGCACCGTGATCTAACGCCAAACGCGCCCGCTGCCATTTATCAACAATCGCCGGTTCACCGCGTTGAACGTAATTCCCCGACATAGCGACGATTAGACAAGCTGCCCCACTTTTTTGCCGTGCTTGCTGGAGTTGGTAAGCATGCCCGCGATGAAACGGGTTGTATTCAGCGATGATCCCACAGGCCTGCTGCGCTGTCATCTCCTAGCCTCGTTGCGCTTGTACGAACCAGCGCGGTGTTTGCGGGGTAATCGCCTCACCAGCGAAACCGCCGAATGTTCGGATCTGTGTGAAGCCAGCCGTTTGTAACGCGGCTTCGACGGTCGCTAACGGATAGGTGCGTTCATGATGCGTCTCGTTCAAGGCATCATAGCCGCCCAACGCGTCATCCCAAACGAAGAAAGTCAGATCATGAGTCACACTATTGCTGGCTTCCCCGGCGAAACTCGCCCACATAAAAGCCCAGTCTTCTTCACGATAATTGTACATATACCCGGGGAAAACTTCATTGACCTGATAAAGCGAGTGCAGATCAAACAGAAAAGTACCTTTCGGAGCCAAAACTTGCGCGACTTGTTCGAAAGTCATGGTCAGATCGCTTAAGTTGGTCAAATAACAGAGCGAATCATCATAACAAGTCACCAGATCCAACGGTGGCAAATCCAGCTGGCTCAGTTGGCGAAAATCACCTTGAAGTAAAGTTACCTCAACTTGATCAGCGGCCACTCGCTGACTGGCCAAACTGAGCATTTCCTCAGACAAATCAACGCCGTAAACTTGGCCATCGCCTTGTTGACGCTGGGCGTAAAGAGACGCCAAATCGCCGGTACCACAGGCCAAGTCAAGAATTTGCTGACCTGCTAAGGTGCCGACGCGCTGTTCCGTGAAGTCTAACCACTGCTGGTAGAGACTCTTGTCCATCAGCAGATCATAATAATAGGCAAAAGTCTGATACATCATGCCTTGACCCATTCGCCTAAATCAACCAAAGGCGCGTCGGCCCACAACTTCTCCAAGTTGTAAAACTCCCGTGATTCTTCCGTAAAGATATGGATCACCACATCCTTGAAATCGATCAAGACCCATTGAGAATCTTTTTTACCTTCCACATGGCAATCCACCGGCGCGGATTTGGTGACTTTATTGACGATCTCATCGGTGATCGCCTCGACCTGCCGGGTTGAACCCGCATGCATGATCACAAAATAATCGGCCAAGAGACTGACCTTGCGCATATCTAACGCCACAATATCTTCGGCGCGTTTATCGTCGGCGGCAATTACCGCTGTTTTTAAAATTTCTTCGCTACTGATCACTAATGTTCCTCCTGTTTAATACCATATTGGTTGTACGCGGCGAACATCGCCGGATAAACTCGCTGTTGTTTGTCGATCAAGTGGATCAAGGTATGAGCCAGTTCATAAGCCACGGCCGCATCCAAGCCCGCCGCAACTGAGGCTCGGGCCGCCGCCGCGCCGGGATAATCTCGGCCCGGTTCCACATAATCCGCGACGAAAATGATTTTGTCCAAGGTCGACATCTGGGCGGCGCCGGAAGTATGATGGGCGATCGCGCTTAAAATCTCGGGATCTGTCACGCCTAATTCTTCGGCGATGAAGTACTGACCAACTTCACCGTGCCAAATATTATTGCCATACGCCAATAATTCAGGATCTAATTGGCGCTTGGCGATCATCGCCTTAAATTCAGCGTCCGTTTTCTCCTTGGCGTAATCATGAAGCAAACCCGCGATCCCCGCCTGCGTTAGATCAGCGCCGTTTTCCGCCGCCAGCGCCATCGCGGTTTGTTCCACACGCAGACAATGGTTGAAGCGATAGTCGCTTAGTTGGGCGTGTAATTTTTCAACCAATTGTTGATGGGTCATCGGGACCAATTCGGCGAAACGAGCTGATGAATAGGAAAATTGATCAGGCATGATAAAGCCCCTTTTCTTTGATATAAGTGGCGACCGCGTCTGGGACCAAATACTGGATCGAGCGGCCTTGAGCGACCAGTTGCCGCAATTGCGTCGAACTAGTCGCCAACTGCGGCGCGTCCACCCAAATCACGGGATACTTACTCTTGACAGGGAAACCCGGTCGGCGCACACCCACGAACGTGACCAACTTGGCCAAGTCCGCGATCCGATACCATTTGGGCAAATAAGCGATCATATCCGCTCCTAAAATCAAGAAATAATCATTCTCGGGATGGCGGCGTTTCAATTCTACCAGGGTGTCATAGGTATAACTTTTGCCACCGCGGGCGATCTCCAGTGTGTCCAGCTCGAACCCAGGATGATGCTGGATCGCCAGCGCCACCATCGCCGCTCGATCCTTGGCGCTGATCGCAGTTTTGTGATCAACGTGAGGCGGATTCGCGTCGGGAATGAAGAGGACGCGCTCCAATTTCAATTGCTGCATCACTTGATCAGCCATGACAAGATGTCCGTTGTGAACCGGATTGAAGGTACCGCCAACGATCCCCACACAATGACGTGCCTGAGCGGTGGGCGCTAATTTAACTTTTGTTGCCGGCGTGACCGTCACAGTTTGTTCCGTTAAATGCGTCATTTAATCGCGTTCACTTCCGTAGATAACTGTTGATATTTCTCCTTGTGAGAAGGTCGATAAATCGTCAAAACCCGACCCAAAACTTGGACCACCGTGACATCTGAGATCTCACTGACCGCGGTAACGACTGCTTCAGTCGTTACCGGCGCATTCTGCAACAAATTGACCTTGATCAGCTCGCGGGTGGCAAATGCGCGGCGCAGATCGGTCAAAAAGGCCTCGTTGACCCCGTTTTTGCCCACATGGACCAGGGGCTTCAACCGGTTAGCTTGGCTTTTGATATAGCGTTTCTGTTTACTCGTTAACATATCATCTCTCCTAAACGATTGGATTCCGCAGGCTAAAACCAACACCAGCAGGCAAGTACAAGTCAAAGTGGCTTGCTGGTGGTAATTTGATCCAGCCTAACCCGGCGATCACCAGATCCTGCGCCTCTTTCGTAGCTAATGTGTGCCGTTTAAAGGCGGGCATCTTGCTGATATCCGCAGGCGGCGTCAATAATTCCCCAGCATGCTTATCATAAAACGCCGCCGCGGTGGCTGTCTTAGTCCGATGAACCAATAAATTGTTCTCAACATAAACCGCCAAACTAGCGCGCTGGCCGGAAACGAAATCTAAGCGTGCCAAGCCGCCCAAAAATAACGTTTGTGGGGGTGTCAGTTGGAAAATTTTCGGTTTAAGTTCATTCTGTGGGCTAATGTAATGCAGTTCATCCTTCGCCAACAAATGGGCAATCTGCGTGCCGTTAATGATCCCTGGTGTGTCGATCAAGTCATGGCCATCAGCCAAAGGGATCTGGATCTGGTCCAAAGTCGTGCCAGGGAATTGCGAGGTCGTGATCACATCTTGATTGCCAACGGTGCTTTTAATGATTGCGTTGATCAAGGTCGACTTGCCCACATTGGTGGTCCCGACCACATAAACGTCACCGTGTTGCCGATATTTCTCGATCGTCGCCAGCAACTCATCAAGCTGGAAATTCTTCTTAGCGCTGGTCAGCAGCGTGGCGATTGGATGCAACCCTTGAATGGCTGCTTGACGTTTGAGCCAATCGGTCACCCGGGCGCGGCGAACACTGTGGGGCAAAAGATCCGCCTTGTTGCCCACCAGGATCACCGGGTTTTTCCCGACAAAACGGTGCAATCCAGGAATCACGCTGCCGTCGAAATCAAACAGATCGACCACATTGACGATTAGGGCTTTCTTCTGCCCCAAACTATTCAGCAAACGTGTGAATTCGTCGTCATCAATGGCGACATCGGCAATTTCGTTATAGTGCCGTAAGCGGAAACAGCGCTGGCAATAATAGGTTTCATTGCCACTGGCTTGTTGTTTCGCCAAGGCGGCCGCCGGAATATACCCCGCCCCCTGTGGATCCGCACTCTGCAGCTGTGCGCCACAGCCAATACAATATAATGCTTCAGTCATCCAATCGCTCCCGCCATTTAAATTGCGCATCTTTACGCGCATAGTGTTTCATAATGAAACCTTCCATGAATCGGCTAAACAGCGTGACCCAGCTGTCTGTTTCCACCAAGGGCTTGACCATGACCGTCCGCACACCTGCCAAATGTCCCGCCTGAACATCCGTCAACAATTGATCGCCTACCATGATCGTTTGCTGTGGACTCAAATCAAATTGCCGCAGCGCACGCTTGATGCCAGATGGGAGTGGTTTACGAGCGCTGTGGATAAAAGGAATACCCAAATCTGCCACCGCCCGCGCAACCCGTTTGGCATTGTTATTGGAAACCACAATGACCTGAATCTGGCTTTGCGCCATTTCCGCCAGCCAGGCCCGCAATTGACCCGAAGATTCCGGTTCATGCCAAGCAATCAGGGTATTATCTAAGTCGGTTAAGATCGTATTGATGCCATTACGTTTCAAGTCGATCGGTCGCAATGCATAAATGCTAGTCAGTAACCAATCTGGTTTAAAAAAAGCCATGTTCCACCTCGTTTTTCTTCTATTAATTATAAAGCGTCCCCTGCTAAAACACAATTAAGTTGTCAGTCGTTGCTTTTCAAAATGAGCAAACTTTATATTCGTAATTTGGTTGCGTTTCTCTTATGCTAGGGTAAAGGAGTGTTGTTGATGATTACTTATGGTTTCAGTGAATACGGCGATGCTAGCGTCCTTCAGGCCTACCAGCTTCCGATTCCCCTGCCGAAAAAGCACCAGGTCCAGATCAAGGTGGCCTATTTTCCGGTCAATCCCTATGATGTCGCTTTGCGTCAAGGACAATTCGACCCAGCGGCTTTAACGCAGCCCATCTATCTCGGCAGCGATTTAGTTGGTCAGATCACCGCGCTGGGCCCAGAAGTGACGGCGCTAAGTCTGGGCGACTGGGTGATTGCCCAGCGACCTAACCGAGCCAACAGTGAATATGTCATCGCCGGTGCTAGTAAAACAGTTAAATTACCCCACGGTCTGGCGCCAGACGTTGCGGCTTGTTTGCCTACGCCGGGAATTGCCGCCTACAATGCCTGGTTCCATTTCGCTTCGATTCCACCAAAAGCAACCGTGGCGATCATTGGCATCGCCGGCGCTGTAGGTGGTTTGCTGGCGCAAATCGCCAAGCAAGCTGGTAATCCTGTCATCGGAGTGGCCAATCATCACCACCAGCAAACGGCGCGGCAATTAGGGGTAGCCGAATTCGTGGCGTACGACCAATTGCCCACCGCACCAACTTGGCGCCACCAAGCAACTGTCGTTTTCAATACCGCCATGGGTGGTCAAGATCACGGCCTGGCCACGGAACTAGTCGCGCCTCATGGTCAATTGTTGCGCTTCAATGGTGCGCCAGCGCAGGTCAGTGACCCTAGCGTTAAGTTGATCGATGTTGGTTACCGCCGCGATTTGTCTGCTGGTGAGGCTTTACATTTTTGGACCGATTATTGCCAGCGCCATCCGCTCTTCTTACAAGTCGCGCAAACACTGCCCGCAACGTTGGCGGGTCTCCGCCAAGCTCACCAATTGACCGCCCAACGCCATCAAGGCAAATACGTACTCGGTTGGGATTGGGCGACGAAATCGACGCCGTTGACCTAAACCACCAGCTGAGAATTTCAAACAACCCGCTGATTTGTGAAAACAGACTGACCTAAGTCACGGTCAGTCTGTTTTTGAAACGCGCTACGCGACCCAGCTTCTTCCGCTTAGCTACACCAGGCTTCCGGAAGCAAGACCAGCTTCCAAAATCCTGGTTAGGTTAATGCTCAAAGTCAACCCGTTGCGTTACGCGCTCTGTTTGAATCATTGACTAACTATTCAATTGTTGATAACGCTCGTTCAGCCATGTTAAGGTCGACGGCAAATACGTATCCCAAAAGGCCCAATTATGATTGCCTGTTTGTTCCCGATAGTCCAACTTTTCCAAATATTGGCGACTGAACGCGCGGAAAGTCCGATTGCTCTCCAGCAAGTGGTCTTCCGCGCCAATATATTGTAACAATGGCAGCCGGGTCACCTGCTGGTTGGCCATTAAATTCAACAGATTATTTTGACTAGCCTGAAATTGATCCTGCGAGCCAAACGTCGCCTCGAAATATGGTGCGCGGTCCGCCCAAGTCGCGCCAATATCCAAGCGCCCAGACAAACTAGCCGCCGCCCCGAAACGTTCCGGATAGGTAAGCCCCATTTTGAAGGCACCATAGCCGCCCATGGACAAGCCGGCCACAAAAGTTGTGCTCCGCGTCAAAGGAAAGTCCAGCCAAGTCTTCAAGTATAGCGGCAATTCCTCGGTCAAATAGTCCCAATAACGCTCACCGTTGGGCAAATTCGTATAATAACTTCGCCCAGCATCAGGCATCACGATCGCAAACGGATACTGGCCAGCGTAGCGCGCCAGTGAACTTAAGGTCAGCCAGGCGGCATAGTCATCGGACAAGCCGTGCAGCAAAAAAAGGACCGGCTGGCGCTCCAGACGTTTTGATGGTAGGTAGAGATTGAACTGTGTTTGTTTATTTAAGGCTTTAGAATACATACGATAAGTTGCAATGGACATCGAATCACTCCAATCATCAGCAATTATACCATACTGGTCTTTGAAAACTGTAGCAACAGCTAAGAACTTGCCGGGAATATCTATGGGTTGGATTGATTGGAAGTAGGTTGGCCGCGGCACTTCGCAGACAAAAGTATGAGGCCCGCAGCTTGCGCTGCGAAATTCGGGGTGAGCTCGCTGTGGGCGTCACTTTGAGCTTCGCAAAACCCGCGAATCTCAAAGCTGAGCCTTATTCTAAGCGACAAAGCCGCTAAGAATAACGACACCGCGATCTCACCCCGAATTTCTCCGCTCCAGCCGCTCAACGTTATAGCAGCCGTTTGAGCACTCACGCCGGCTGGCAAGCTTATGGTCAATTGATGAGGAACCACGCAGTTGACGACCGTGGCTAGCGGTCACCAGCTTTAAATTGGTGACACCAGTGTAGTCTGTCAGATAAACTGAACCAAGTTCTTGATGAATCGGCTGAATCGGGCGATTTCCAACCACTAGTTGTTTCTGGAGCGGATAAAGATGTTCTGACTACGCAAAGTGTCCCAACCTCCTAATCCTAATTCAGGTGGTGTTGCCGTACCACCTCAAAAAGGGCGATTGTTTCGACCTCAATCTTGCAAAAGCACTTCGTCAGATACACAACTTCGCTTGCAGATAGGCGCAATTCTGCCTAGCAACCGCCTCAGGACGTGTGGCTCAGCGGTGAGATTATTCTTAGCGATTTATCACTTAGAATAAGGCTCGATTTGAAGACAAGCCGCGCACTTTGCGGATTGGCTTCAAACGATGCCCACCACGTTCGAAACAGAGTGCGAGCCGACCCGGGTAGCTCCTGAGCATTAGCCTAGCAACTATTTTGGAGGCTGATCTTTGCCTCCGGAATAGTTGCGTAGCTAAGCGCAGGGAGCTGGGTCGTTGAGCACGTTTCCAGCCACGACAAACGTCCTGAGGCGGTTGCGACCCCATCCAAACCCAGCCACACCTGCAGCCAAGCGAAAAATCCAATCCAGGGACTGCTTTTTTACCAAAACAATTCCTGTAAAAACAGTGCGTCACAGCACCAAGTTCCGTGATACAATACGCCATAGTAAGCAAAATAAGGAGTGGGACAAATGATCAAAGTTGCAACCTATAACATTAAAAACAGCAGTCAAACTGACGCTGAGTTAGACAACTGGCCGTACCGCCGGCCGAACATTCTGGCCTTGATCAAGGAACAGGATTGGGATGTTTTCGGCCTGCAGGAAGTGATGGCCGATCAACGTGACGACCTGATCCAGGCGCTCGGCGCAGATTATCAATTGGTTGGCGCGGTGCGGGATGATAGTCCCAGCGGCGAATATAATCCCGTTTTATTCAAGAAAGAACGCTTTGAGGAATTGCAACAGGACACATTCTGGTTGTCGGCCACCCCAGCGGTCATGTCACGCACGGCCAGTTGGGAGGCGGCCTGCTTCCGAATCGCCACTTGGGTTCGATTGCGTGACCGGCAAACCCAACAAGAACTGCTGTTTATCAACACGCATTTGGACCATGTCAGTCCCACCGCCCGCGAAAAAGGGGCTCAGGTGATCGCTGATTTCATCGATCAGCAGTCCGACCGTAATATTTTCCTCACCGGCGACTGTAATGCCGAGGCCGATGAACCTTTCTACCAGATCTTGACGGCTCAGCTCCAAGATGTGCGGCGGACTGCGCCTCATCGAGTTGGGCCCCTGAAAACATGTTCCAGCGAAGACTTTACGACCCATTTCGATGCTGCGACTTGGGTCAGCATTGACTATATTTTCGCATCAACAGCGGTGCAAGCGACGCGGGTTGCCGTGTTGACCGACCGGTTCAATGAGCGCTTCATGTCGGATCACTTCCCAGTGACGGCCGACGTGACTTTGGCCTGAGCTCAGTGTGGGCCCCTTTGATACCCAGGCCCAACTACTTTAATAAAGTTTCAAATTTAATTCAGCTTCAAATTTAATTTGACTTCAAATTTATTTTGGCTTCAATGCAGAACAAGCCCTCAACTTTTACAGTTGAGGGCTTGTTGCTTGACTAACGTAATTGATAGTTGTTAATCATCAATTTTGACAGCGGCTGGATCAGGTTGATCAGCGCGAACTTGAAACGCTAGAATCAAGCCGATCAGCGCGAAAATCAACGTGAAGGCGAACCCGGCGTGGGTCCCTTGAACAAAAGCAGTGGCGCCGGTCGCGCTCGTCCGCGTCTGGCCCCAAGCCAACAAACTTGTGGCGATGGCCGTGGCTAAGGCACCAAGAATCTGTTGCAAGGTGTTCAAAATCGTACTGCCATCGGCGGCCAAAGCACCGGTTAACGCGTTCAACCCATAAGTTTGCGCTGGCGACATGGCCAAGGGCGCCCCGACCATTAGGATGATGTGCGCCACTACCACGTAACCATAGCTGGTTTGCGGGGTGGTCAACAAGAGCAATGATGCCCCAATGGCACTCAATAAAAAGCCGACCCGCGTTAAATATTTCGCCCCATACCGATCAAACAACCGGCCCGAAGTCGCGGAAACCAAGGCGTTGACCAAACCGCCAGGCAGCATTAGCGCGCCCGTCAACGCCACCGGGACGCCCAAACCTTTTTGCCAAAGCATCGGTAACAAATACATTGAAGACATAATGATCCCGAAATCGATCATGACCAAGGCCGTGCCCACACTAAACTGCCGTACTCCGAAGGCGCGCAAGTTCAGGACCGGCGCGGCCAATTGTAGCTGCCGGCGCCCGTACCAAAACAAACTGATTAGACCCACGACCAAGCTTACCAAGACCAGCGGATTCAACCAACCACGATCACCGGCCAAACTGGCGCCGATCACCAAGCCGCCAAAGCCCACGGTGGAACCGACAATGGACAAGAAATCGACTTTCGGTTTCGTTAGGGGCACAACATTTTCCATGAAAATCACTGAAATGACTAAGGCAACCACCAATAAAGGCACGAACAGCCAAAAGATCCAGCGCCACGATAAAGCGCCCAGAATCAGACCAGCCAGCGTTGGACCCACGGCGGGCGCAAACATGATGACCAGACCGACTAAGCCCATCGCCCCGCCCCGCTTTTCTGGCGGATAGATGGCTAACAGCACCGTGAAAATCAGCGGCAACATCAAACCAGTCGCGATTCCCTGAATCATCCGGCCAATTAGCAATCCGGTAAAACCCGCCGCTACCGCCGAAATCACTGCGCCTACAATGAAATCGCTCAAAGCGAAAATGATTAATTGTCTAGTGGTAAAATGTTTGGTCAATAAACTGGATAAGGGCAAGACAATCCCCACCATCAATAAATAGCCGGTGACTAGCCACTGAATCGTTCCCGTATTGACATTTAAATCCTGCTCCAACTGTGGTAAAGCGATGTTCAAGGCAGTTTCGCTGAACATCCCTACAAAGCCACCTAATAGCAGCCCGATCATAATCAAGGTCGGTTTCCTTTTCGTACTTGTTTCCATCAATATGTACACTCCCAATTCTCTAAAATCACGGCCTAAACGGCACAAGTGATTACTCTACCAGAATTTTCAAACCTTCGTAAGTTTTTTCTGAAAAAATAGCCAAAAAAATTGAAAACGGGTCTGAAAATAGACTTGTGGGCATTGGTAATGAAAACAGTGGGCGGGATTTCTTGTTAAACTTCCAGATTTTCTTTTGGGTTGCTAGATTGCTGGATTTCAAGAGATCATTTCAGACCGCCTAGGTTCCCTAGACATTAATGGATCATAAATTTTCTGCAAAGCGCTTGGTTGCCGAATCACTGTCCACTGGCCTCCGAAGCTGAAACTCGGAATGATCATGGTTTTCGTGAGGAGAAATGTTATACTAAAATTGATATTTGTGTTTCAAATGCGACGCCAGAAAGCGCTGGTAGTATCTAACAGCGTCCGCCGCATAAAGTCAGGTCGGACTTCTGTTTGATCATACTTGACCCCCAAAGTAAGCCGTCTTCGTTGCGGCGTCAGTTAATTAGCTTTCAACCCAAGGAGGAAATCTCGTGAGTGAACCAGCGCCATTATGGACGATGACTGTCCAACCACGGCCCATCCGCAAACTGCTTTATTTACCCGCCAACGCCGCCCATGACTATTTCTCGTATTGCGCGGAAATGGGTTGTGACTGGGAAGACTTTCTTAATCAAATCCCAGAGAAATTAGACACGGCTGCTATAGTCACCTTGCCGCAGCGGCTCAACCAACCCGGTCGCGCCATTGTCGCGGCAGGTATTGAGGTCCCGGAGAATTTCGACCAACCGCTGCCGGCGCATTACCAGATCGATATTCTTCCGGCTTGTTCATTGGTCTATTTTCAAAGCACGCCATATGCCCAAGCAAGTGAGTTTGCTCAAGCCATGGCGACGGTCAATCAAGCGCTGGCCACCTATGTGCCGGCAAAATTTGGTTATCGCCACGCCGACCAAATCGCACCACGTTTTAATTTTGGAGCGACACCGCAGACTGGCGCCAGGTTGGCGATCCCAGTTCTGCCACTTTAAGCAAACATCCTATCCGGTCAGCGACGTGATGGCAGCCTCACCCTCATTTACGGATTTACCGGTCGAACTAACGATTGCCCTTGGCGATCGTTTTTTTCATGCCGCAGAACCACTAAAAACGGGTTTCACACCCCCACTTTGTCAAGAATAAAATTCTATACCCGAAAAAAAAAGCAGTTCGCTCACACTCCTAAAGGAGACGTAAACGAACTGCTTGACTTGCGTTCAACTTGGCTGCTAGGCCAGCAACGCTGGGGCTAGTATCCAGATGTTAACGCTGGTTTATTTTGCTTCAACAGAACCGAGGATCTCGTTAGCCTTGACCGCTTTACCAGTAGTCAATTCTAAGTCTTTGACCGCGTCCGCATTGGTGAAGGCAACGATCATTTCCGCATGCTTACCAGCGGCCTTCAGCGCTTCCAAATCAACTAAAGCAATCAGTTGACCACGAGCAACTTCTTGACCCGCTTCAACGTAAACGGTAAATGGTTCGCCCTTCAAACTAACGGTATCGATCCCCATGTGCAATAACACTTCGAGACCTGCGTCAGTCTTGATGCCCACCGCGTGTTTCGTTGGGAAGACACTGGTGATCGTCCCCGCGACTGGTGCGAAGATCTCACCAGAAGTTGGTTTGATGGCGAAACCATCACCCATCATCTTTTGTGCAAAGACATCATCAGGAACTTCTGTGATTGCAACGGCATCGCCATTAGCGACGGCGTAAACGTTGATCTTCTTGGCGATTTCTTTCTTCGCTGGCGCGACAACCGCAACTGAATCAGCGGCAACGGCGACACCACCGTTGGCCAAACGCTTCATTTCATCCGCGACGAATTGCACGTCTGTCCCGACGATGACTTGGATATTGGTCTTATCAATGATTTTGACCCCAGGAACATTGGTCGCTTTGATCTTCGCGACATCGACCTTGTCGGTATCTTTCACCATCAAACGGAGCCGCGTGGTACAGTTATCGATCGAAGTCACATTTTCAGCGCCACCTAATGCGGTATAGATCCGCCGCGCCAAACGACTATACTTGTCTTCACCGGCAACGTTAGTATCAAGGTCTTCGGCTTCTTCACCGGCAACATCGTCGGCTTCACGACCAGGTGTCATCAAATTGAACTTGGTGATCACGAAACGGAAAGTAAAGTAATAAACAACGCCCATGATCAGGCCCAGCACCAACAGCATGTATGGCTTGTTGGCGATCGGCACCCGGAGACTTAAGATAAAGTCGACCATCCCAGCACTAAAGTTGAAACCGGCAGTCCAATGGAAAGTTGCCGCGAGGAACATTGAGATACCTGTTAAAACAGCATGAACCACATATAACGGCCAAGCAACGAACATGAAGGAGAATTCCAATGGTTCAGTCACACCTGTAAAGAAGGAAGCGAACGCCGCTGCCAACATCAAGGAAGCTGTGACTTTTTTCTTCTCAGGGCGCGCACACTGGTAAATCGCCAAAGCACCAGCAGGCAAACCAAACATCATCACTGGGAAGAAGCCAGCTTGGTACATCCCGGTAATGCCTTTAGTCCCTTGGCTAGCCCAGAATTTACCGATATCATCGATCCCAGCCAAGTTGAACCAGAACACGTTATTCAAAGCATGATGCAACCCCGTTGGAATCAGCAAACGGTTGAAGAAGCCATAAAGGCCAGCACCAACAGCGCCTAATCCAGAAATGAATTCACCAAAGTTAACTAAGCCGGTATAAACTGGTGGCCAAATGAACAGTAACAACAGTGAAACCAACGCCATCGTCCCAGCGGTCACGATCGGCACTAGCCGTTTCCCACTGAAGAAGGCCAAGGCCATCGGTAGTTTCGTGCCGCTAAAACGATTGTACAACGCTGCGGCAACCAAACCTGCCAAGATCCCGATAAAGACGTTCTTGAAGTTGATCGCGCTGAAGGCGATATTAACATTCTTGACATCCATCCGGAAGAACATCGCAACTGCACCTGGTTGTAACAAGGTGTATGGTGTCAGGAAAGCGACCAACCCAGAAAGCGCCGCGGCGCCATCCTTATCTTTCGACATCCCGTAAGCCAAGCCCACTGCGAACAAAATACCCAAGTTATCAAGGATCGTACTCCCTGTTTTGAGTAGGAAGGCGGAAATAACGTTGTTACCGCCCCAGCCTTGTGGGTCGATCCAATAACCGATCCCCATAAATAATGCCGCTACTGGCAAAGTCGCGACGGGTAGCATCAACGAGCGACCCATTCTTTGCATATAAGCTTTCATAAAATTTACTCCTCCTGTTGATCATGCCCTGATTCCGACGCGGGACTGTCGCCTGTTTCCGGATCACCCTGATCCGGCCGTGTCCGCGTCAAGCGCAGGCGTTCAATGTGGATTGCAATATACCCAAGTTCCTCAGACGTCATCGACATCTGATATTTCTTAGTCAGCAAGACCCGGATTTTCTTGGCGATACCATAGCTTTCCGGATACTTGCGTTTGACCATTTGAACGATTTCTTGATCCAAAACCGCATATTCTTGATAATAATAGCGTTTCATCAATAAACGTAAATGATTAGCCAACCGTGAATAATTCAAAGCCATCGCCTCTGAATGAATATCCAGATTCAATTCTCGCTCGATCAATTGGATCACATCAGAAACGATCATGACTTCGCGAATACTTTCGCGCTTCTTCCGCACGCGATCACCACGCCCACTATGCAAATGGATCGCGATATAGCCTGCTTCGTCATAGGTGTAAGGAATATGCAATTCCTTATTCAGATATTCCACCGCCCACTGCGCGATGCTGAACTCCTCACCATACAACACTTCGATCTCACGCAACAATTTATTGCGGATCACGATTCCATTTCGAATATTTTCCGCCGAGAACGACAAGTGATCGGTCAACGCGATCAAAACATGCTCATTGAGTTGTTCCATTAGCACGGTTTCAGCGTGGTCAATGATATGCTCGGCCGCGAACAGATATTTCTCATCGATTTGACTCAAAAGATCTTGCAGCTTCAATTGCCCTTCTGGCGCCATCACAAACATGCGCTCGATCTGACGTTTAAAGACCAGATCATTTCTTTTCTTGCCAAAACCGATTCCCTTACCGATCGCGACTTTTTCCTGACCGTCGTCAGTGACCAAGACCGCGTTTTGATTGAGGACTTTCTTGATTTTCATTTCTACCTCATCTGCAGATGCCTGCTCCATGTGCCCTAAGATGTCTATTATTTTCATTAAAGCAAAAAGGCATGAAAAAGTCCACGAGGATCACTCCTCGAGCGCTCTTCCATGCCTAGTATCATCTAGTCACATGAAACAATATTGTTAACATTGATAATTTAGCATATTAAATTCGAAAATGCAAGTGCTTTCGCGCAATTAAATCACCGCCATGGCGGGAAATTCACAGAACCACAAAGCTTGTGCAACACCTATCGACCAGACCAATACCGCGGTAAGTCCACGCCGAGAACCGACAACAACAAAAGTAACGAGCGACGAATCACGGTTGTACCATCGAAACCAATCAAATTTTTATGGCGAATCCAAGTAAATAGGACTAGACCAATAGCCGCGTTCCGAATGGCTTCACAGCTAGTCCGGTCAGAAAAAAATTTAGCGACTCGGCGAACAGCCAGCTCAACTACCTGGCTGTAGAAATCATAAATTTTCAACGGCGCGCTAGTTTGCCCAGTCTGTCGGACATTTAGGATCAAGCTCCCCTTGAATTAGTGACTAGCCGCCATAATTAGTCGCGGTTGGTCATGCCGCCTAGCTCAGAAGATTTGCTTTTAGGAAGTTGAAAGGAAACGAAGGCGTTGATGCCAATTTTCTGCGCCTGCTTGGCTGCTATTGGACGCCTGCTCATTTCAACGAAACCAAGCTTGCGATAAAGAGCCAGCGCCGCCACATTCGTATCAGCCACCTCTTCGATGCGATAATTTGTGTAAGGCGTTCGTTCGATCACGGCCGTCAGCAAACGCGAAGCCACGCCACTGTTCCGAGCCCTAGTCGCCACACCCACAAATTCGATTGAACCAGTATCTGGTGGCGGATTCTTGAAGGGTCTAGCGAATTCTTGGGGAAAAACGTGCGCCGCAATCGACCCTTTCAGCCAGCCGAATCGCTTAATCAACGCACTTTTATTAAATTGTAAGCTCAGGTACTGACAGTCGGTACAGGCAACAATGCCCACCACTTGCCCATCAACCACCGCGACGAAGAAATAATCAAGTTGAAACGCGTGGGCGAAGGCTCCGGCGATAACTTGTTGATCCCGAGAGAAATAACCCAGCCACTGGGTAAAGCCATCAGCAAAAATAGCCGCGATTTGATCGCGACAATCAAAAGGTAGTTTGTTAGCCTGATATGTTTCCATTTCAGCGTTACCTCACTTCTCTGGTTGCCACTCAACTAACTTCCCCGCTTCGCGATGTCAGTCCACTACCACCAAAATCGATGACGAACAGCCCAACTTGAGATATTGCATCAGTCAATCGGTCACTCCCGACACCAAGTTTGGCGCCGCCACCAAATAATTTCATTTAGTATACCGAGAACGACCCAACCTTGTCTATTGGACTTTGGTTGCAGGTAGTGCCCTTTTGCAGGAACAAAAATCCGTCGCCCGGCGCTCCTTTATCGTACAGACAAAAAAACTCACTCAAAATGAGTGAGTTGAATTTATCTGAAACCTTATTTAGCCAAAGCAGCTTTAGCTTGATCAGCAATTGCAGTAAAGGCTGCAGCATCAGTATAGGCAATGTCTGCTAACATCTTACGGTTGATATCAACGCCAGCAACACGTAAACCGTGCATCAATTGGCTGTAGTTCAAATCGTTCAAACGAGCAGCCGCATTGATCCGCGCGATCCATAACTTCCGGAATTCGCGTTTGACCTGACGACGATCGCGGAATGCGTAACGATATGAATTCATAACTTGGGCATTAGCTGATTTGAACAGTAAATGCTTAGCACCGCGATAACCTTTAGCTAATTTTAAAACTTTCTTACGACGTTTGCGCGTAACTGTACCGCCTTTTACACGTGGCATAATAATTTCCTCCTTGAGACTATCTATCGAATATAATTAATGGCTAAGTCCTATCGAACTTGAGAAAGCATTTGCCGGATACGGCGCATATCGCTGCGTGATACCAAACCTGCTTTAGCTAATTGACGACGTTGTTTCTTCGTCTTGCCGTGGAAACGGTGGCTTGTATAAGCATGGCCCCGCTTTAATTGACCACTAGCAGTTTTCTTGAAGCGCTTTGCTGAAGCGCGGTGTGTTTTTTGCTTTGGCATGATAAGATCCTCCTAAAGTAATGTAAATGTCGATCAAGCTTTTTTCTCAGCCTTAGGCGCAAGCATTAGAAACATGCTCCGACCATCCATTCGTGGGTGAGACTCAACGGTCGCGATGTCAGCTGTTTGTTCAGCCAGATCCTCAAGAACCTTCCGTCCCACTTCCTTATGGGTGATTGCCCGACCCCTAAAGCGGATTGAAACTTTAACTTTATCACCTTTGCCTAGAAATTTCCGGGCGTTGTTCAACTTCGTATTGAAGTCATTCTCGCCGATACCAGGGCTCAAGCGAACCTCTTTGATATTGACGACCTTTTGCTTCTTGCGAGCTTCACGATCTTTCTTCTGTAACTCGAAACGATACTTACCATAATCCATGATCTTGGCAACTGGCGGTTTCGCGTTTGGCGAAACTAAGACCAGATCCAGATTAGCGCGTTCCGCCATCTGTAGAGCCTCGATCTTGGACTTGACTCCGGCTTGATTACCTTCAGCATCGATCAAGCGAACTTCACGTGCCCGAATACTTTCATTAATAATTAAATCTTTTGCTATGGGAAGTCACCTCCATAAGTTGTCGACGTTAATACGTCAACCCATGCAAAAAGCTGCGAGCGCAAAAGCACCCGCAGCGAAATATAATTCTTCGGCAAACATAACGTTTTGATACCCAGAGGTCTGAAACATGGGTGAGAAGCGGGAACTTCTGCTTAATTCAACTGTTCCAGTATAACTAGAATGATAATGGAAGTCAAGAAGTTTTTTTGGATTCGTTTGACTGTGAGTTTCGCTGAACGTTCATAGAATTGAAGCGGGATTAGAACGCCAACTGTAGTTTGACCGCGACTTACACTGCGCACTGGTGTTGGTGGTTGGCAGATGTAGTGGGGCTCCAGGTCGGCGAACACGTTTCAACCCCAGAGTGCGGAACACAACGGGTTGACTTTGAGCATTAACCTAGCCAGGATTTTGGAGGCTGGGCTTTGCCTCCGGAAGCCTGGCGTAGTTAAGCGCAGAAGTCAGTTGTGTGGAGCACGTTTCAACACCGCGCCTCGATTGCAACTAGGATCAATTCTGTCCAACGCCTAGCATAAGCAAGACAGAAGGACAACAAAACCGCCACATGCGGCGGTTTTGTCATGGTCATTCTCTTTGAGCCAAAAGGTGACTCCATTCTCTCCTGCCGTCAGGTTGCTTAGTCCAGCTTGTTTTCGATCTCAGCGTTGACTTTGCCAGAACCTGTTCGACTATAATTATGAATATCATCCAAAATGCTATCGCGGAAAATCTTGATTGGTTCGTCAGCGGCGTCTTTTTCACCATAACGCCGGACGGAAACGGATTGGGCCTTGAGTTCCTCATCCCCTACAACGAGGGTATAAGGAATCTTCTGGGTTTGCGCTTCACGAATCTTGTAGCCCATCTTCTCGTTACGCAAGTCGAGTTTGACCCGGACACCGGCGGCCGCCAATTGTTTTTGGATATCCTTGGCGTAATCAGTGTGCAGATCCAAGTTTACGGGGATAACCTCAACTTGTGTCGGCGCTAACCAGGTTGGGAACGCGCCCTTGTAAATTTCCATCAAGTACGCGATGAAGCGTTCCATGGTACCAACGATGCCCCGGTGCATCATGACAGGACGGTGCTCTTGCCCATCCGCGCCAGTATACTTCAAATCAAATTTCTCAGGTAACATGAAGTCTAATTGGATCGTGGACATGGTCTCTTCACCACCAAGTGCTGTCTTGGTTTGAACGTCCAGCTTAGGACCATAGAAGGCTGCTTCACCTTCGGCTTCATAATAATCCAAGCCTAATTCGTCGCAAGCGCCCTTCAACATCGCCTGAGCGCTGTTCCACATCGCATCATCATCGAAATATTTCTCGGTATTGGCCGGATCCCGATAGCTTAAACGGAAGGTGTAATCGGTGATGTTGAAATCATCGTAAACTTCCATCATCATTTTCAAAACGCTCTTGAACTCATCTTTGATCTGATCTTGCGCCAAGAAAGTGTGACCATCATTCAAAGTCATTTCCCGCACCCGTTGTAAACCGGATAACGCCCCGGATTTCTCATAACGGTGCATCATCCCTAATTCGGCGATCCGAATCGGTAATTCCCGATAAGAACGGTTGTGGTGGTTGTAAATCTGGATGTGGGATGGGCAGTTCATTGGCCGCAATTCCAAAAATTCGCCATCACCCATATCCATTGGTGGGAACATGTCTTCGCGATAATGATCCCAGTGACCAGAAGTTTTATACAGATTCAAGTTGGCCAAAACGGGCGTATAAACATGTTCATAGCCATTGGCAACTTCTTTATCAATGATGTAGCGTTCGATCACGCGGCGAATCGTCGCGCCATTAGGCATCCAGTAAGGTAAGCCAGCGCCAACTTCAGGGTCAACGAAGAAAATATCCAGATCACGGCCGATCGTCCGGTGATCCCGTTCCTTGATTTCTGCCCGTCGCTTCAAATCGCCGTCAAGATCAGCCGCCTTGAAGAAAGCCGTCCCGTAGATCCGTTGTAACATGGGATTGCTGGACTTACCTTGCCAATAAGCACCGGCAACAGACAACAATTCAAAATGCTTCAGTGGTGCCAAGCTCTTCAGCAAAGCATGATCGCCAAAACTCAGGTAGTCGCCCAACCGATAAACGTTGATTTGCACCGCGTCAATCGCATTCAATAATGATGTCTGATAAGGATCATCCTTGAATTCTGCCAACAGTTCAGCTTTATCCACTAATTTCCGTTCGATCGGTTGATTAGCGGAGATCACTTTTTGCATCGCCTTTTTGATTGCTGGTAATTCGTTGATGGCAACCTGTCCCGCGGCCCGATCCGTATCTAAATAGAAACCATCTTCATTGCTTTGGTGCTCACCGAAATGAACATCGCCGTGCAACTGTTTCAAAGCCGCGCCTAAAACAAACGCCGCAGTGTGCCGCAAAACTTGCAAGCCTTCAGGATCGTCGCTGGTCAAAATCCGAAATTGACCGGCTTGCTTCAGCGGTTGCTCCAAATCAACGATCGTCCCGTTGACCTCACCAGCAACGGCCTTTTTAGCCAAACTACTTGCAATGCTTTTCGCAACATCAAGCGTGGTGCTGCCAGCTTCATATTGACGCTGACTTTGATCTGGGAAAGTTAACGTGATTTCTGCCATGATAGTTCCTCCTTGTTTTTGCCACAAAAAAACCCCAGTAATCGATTGATTACTAGGGACGTTATTGGATTAACGCGGTTCCACCCGAATTTTGGACATAGATCCACTCATGATGATCAATAACGGAATCACCCAAAATAATCGAAGCGGTCGCAATCACCGAACCGGAGAAGCTCACAGCCAAGGCTACTCTCTCTGCACAAGTTCAATCGTCATTGTGGTATCTTCAAGCGTTATTAAACCACAAAAAAAAGAAAAGAGCAAGTAGAAATTAGAGTGCGGAGCGCAACGGGTTGACTTCGAGCATTAGCCTAGCTCTTGTTTTGGAAGCTGAACTTTGCTTCCGGAACAAGAGCGTAGCTAAGCACAGAAGTCAGTTGCGCGCAGCACGTTTCAAATATCAGAGTGCGAGCCAGCCCGGGTAGCTTCTGAGCACGTTTCAAACCGCCCCGAGCAGTTCCCGAAGCACTACCCCAACAACTTAGGATCAATCCTCCGTTCCCGGATGTAAAATTCGCGATCATGTTCGTTGACTGGGCGCACAACCCGGCACGGATTTCCAAAAGCAACAACATTATCTGGGAGGTCTTTAGTGACCACGCTCCCAGCGCCGATCACCACGTTATCGCCGATGGTCACGCCCGGCAACACGATCACACCGGCACCAAGCCAACAGTTGCGCCCGATGTGGATCGGCAAATTATACTGATAACCTTGTTGACGCAACTCAGGAAGAATTGGATGGCCAGCTGTGGCCAACGTGACATTGGGACCGATCATCGTCCAGTCGCCAACATAAATATGGGTATCATCGACCAAGGTCAAGTTGAAATTGGCGTAAACGCCGCGACCGAAATGAACATGATGCCCACCGAAATTGGCATGCAATGGTGGTTCCACATAACAACCCAAGCCGATCTCAGCGAACATCTCCTGCAATAAGCGTTGCCGTTCTGGTCCAGCGCTAGGTCGTGTCTGATTGTAATCATACAACTTCTCCAAACAACGTTGTTGGATCGCCGCGACCTGTTGATCATCCGGATGATAAAGATCGCCTTGGTGCATTTTATTGAAGACATTCATTAGTAAAAGTCATCCTTTATTTTTGATAAAATCATTCATCGCTCAAAGCTCGTCATTGATTAACTGTGCGGAAAGTCGCTCATGTTCGCGGCTGATTCCCGCGCTTGATCCGGCGCAGATGCGACTGCACCAGCGCGACAATCAGCGCCAACAATAATAACAGAGCGATCACCCAAACCAGCACGTTTTGCGTCAAGGGGCCCCAGCCGATCTCACCCAAAAGGTTCCACCAGATCGGCGCGAGAAAGGCGCTGACAATGGTCACGATGGTCAAATAGCTGCTCATTTCTTCCACTTGATTTGGCGCTAATCCTTGTTGGCTACGCACCACCAAGTACGGTCCGGTAAAGGAATAAGCGAAATTGAAGCCGACCGCCGCCATGATCGCCAACCCCTGATTAGGCGCGAGCAACAGCCCGAAAACCGCCACGGCCGCGGTCATGTAGCCAGCGGTCAACACGTGTCGCCCCCAAAGGCGATAACTCCGCCCGAAAAGCATACCAGCGGCGAAACCGCCCAGATTCATCAACGCCAGCGTCAAGCTGGTCACTTGGGCGCCACCGAATCCTTTTTCACTGAAGAAACTGGGCAATTTCAATTGAACGCCCCAAATAACTAAATACGTCCAAAAAGTCAGTAAAATCAGCCACCCAGCGGAACGTGGTAAAGGCACTCGAACCTCTGATGCCACCGATTGAGGCCGATCGGTCGGCAAGAAACGGCCCACCGCGAGGGCCACAAGTAACAACAGTCCGTGGATCCAGAAGACCCAACGCCAATTTCGCGACGCAAGCGCGCCCACCAGCAACATGATCATGGTACTCCCCAGGGCACCGATGCCGGTTTGATACCCTAAGAGACGCGTTTGCTGGGCGCCCTGATAATGATGAACGATCAGGCTGATGCCATGAGGCGCATATAGTCCTAGACCTAGGCCCAAGAAGAAGCGACTCACGGCAATTGCGCCATACGACCGCAGCCAAACAGGTAAGCACCCGGCGCCAGCGCCCAAGAGCAACCCCGCGAAAATGACCCGCTTACTCCCCCAGCGACGCGTTAACCACGGATTGAATAATAACGTGATCAACGCGCCTAGATTGGCCAAGGTCACTAATAATTCGATCGCGGCTAAAGGCATCTGGGGAAACGCCTGCGCCCATTTCGGAATCACGCTGGTGACGGCCAAGGCCAGCCCACCCACAGCCGAGATACTTAAAATCGTGACCAGACGGCCGCCCGCTTGGATGTTCGTTGCTTGTTTTGTCATGCTGACCTCATTTCTGCCACTTGCCATACAACCAGGTCCTTTAACTAGCCTTTAGAAGTTAAATGTTCGCGCCATTGTGCCTGCTCGCCTTGCCAATAGGCCTCATCGGCGGCGGTGATCGGACGAATGACCCGGGCAGGCACACCAGCGGCAACCACGTTATCTGGCAAGTCCTTGGTCACCACCGCGCCAGCGCCCACTACGACATTACTACCGATCGTCACCCCTGGACAAACGACCACGTTGCCGCCTAACCAAACATTGTCACCAATTGTAATGGGATGGCCGTACTCGAGATCCGTATTTCGGACGCTAGCGACCACCGGATGCCCGGCGGTGTACAGTGAGACCCGTGGCGCTAACATCACGTTGTCGCCAATCGTAATCGGCGCCACATCAAGAAGAATCGCGTCATAATTAGCATAGAAATTGCGACCCACATGAACATTGTGACCATAATCCATTCGCATGGGTACTTCGAAATACGCATCCTGACTGGGACAATCGATCAATTCCGCCAAAATTTCAGACCGACGTTCGCCTTGATCCGGCGCCGTTTGATTATATTGATAGACTTGTTGCTTGGCCTGTTTGCGCAAAGCGACCAATTCAGGATCGGGGGAATAATACAACCGTCCCGCCAACATTTCCGTTCGTTCTGATGTCATAAGAAAAACCTCCTGTAAGTGGATACAGGAGGTAGTTTACCATGTTTTCATGGCGCAGAGGGGACAATTCCGAAAGAAACCAGCCACAATTCTAACGGCTGAGCTTGATTGGACCACCAATCATATTCTGCGCAGATCCGCGCTTGGCTAGCAGGACACCGCTAAGCTCACTGCCGATGATACCGGGCATAGGCCTGCCGATAAGCGCTTGGTGTGGTCCCCTTCCACGTTTGGAAATTACGATTTAGATTTTTTCGATTGCCAAATCCACAGCGTTGGGCGATGTAGTCGATTTTATCATCGGTTTCTAGCAATAACTTGCGGGCGTTCAAAAGCCGCACCAGCCGCAAATATCGATTCAGTGACATCTGAACATTGGCGTTGAATTGTTGATTCAACGTCGTTTGCGAAACGTGAAACCGGTGGGCCACTTCCGCGCTACTGATTGTTTCACCATAATTTCGATCCAAATAGTTGATCACTTGATCGACCAAGGGCGCGTTGGGCTGGATCGGCGGTGAACTCGGCGCCAGTTCGGTGAAATTATCCGCCAAAAGCGCCAGCACATGATAAAAATGACTAAGAATCAATAGCCGCGCCACATCCGTAAACTCTTGATGCAACAGGTCACGGATCTGATTTAAGTGCAAAGCCAGTTGGGCATAAGCTTCTGGATGCGTCGCTTGGCTGGGGGCGCCAAATAAACGCAAGGACCAATCGGCGCTTTCCGGTAATTGCGTCAATAAGAACTGGTCGTCAATGATCAACCCAAATTCATCCCAATGAGGTGAAGGCGCGCCGCTCGCACTATGGACAACACGGCGGTCAACAGCCCAGATCGCACCGGGTTGGTGATGTCGTGTTGTACCATCGGTTTCAAATTTCAGAGTCGGACCAGCCACTAAATAATTCAATTCGATTCCTTGATGCCAGTGGGGCGAAACGCCAATGCTGGTCAAGGGATCATGTTCATAGAATTTAAATGGCAGTCGTGGCCAAAGTTGCACAGTTTCATGCTGGATCATGTTTTCCCTCAAAGTGCGTCAGGACCGCCTGGCGCACCTATTTCTTTCTGCGAATGACTCGCCCTAAAGACTACTTATATCATAGCACATCACCGGCTTGGCTCCACAGCAAAGCAATCTTCAGAGGAGGCCACGGCAACACAATCTACCCAGAATTGTCCCCTCTTCCTGCCTAAAATAGGACCTTCCCCCTAACTAAAAATGGTATGCTGAAGACATTCAAACCTCCTGTCACCAGCCGACCTAGAGATTGGCTAGGCGTAGGTGCGGGTCGCCGCCAGAACCATCAGCGCAAGCGCCACCCTCTTCAAAAACAGCCTCACCTCAACCGTGAGCGGGGCGCCAGGAATTAATGGCCCGATTGACCAACGGAATTTCAACTTAAGTAAAGGAATAGAGAGGAGTTTTCAAATGAACATCAAATTAGTAGCAATCGATATCGATGACACGCTGTTGAACAGTGCTGGTCAGATCCTCCCCAACACGATCGCGGCCGTGCGTCAAGCACAAGCCAAGGGAGTCAAAATTGTCCTGTGTACCGGACGACCACTGGCCGGCACGCGTCATTTCCTCGACGAGCTTGGCTTGAGCGGCGATGATGAATATGTGGTCACCTTCAACGGCGCCGCGATTGAAACGGTCGCTGGTCGAGTTTTAGCGCGCCATTTAGTCGCCAACCAACATTATCGCGCACTCACCGCCTTCGCTCAAGATCACCAAGTGCCTTTCAACGTGCTTGATGAAGACGGCATTATTTACACGGCCAACCACGATGTGAGTTGGGTCACCGTTGTGCAGGCCTGGGAAAATCACGCCGGACTCTTGATTCGGCAACCTGATGACTTGCCGACTGACTTTTCGATTGCCAAAGGCCTGTTTGTTGGTGAGCCAGAACAGTTGGATCAAATCGAGGCAGCGGTTCGCCAGCGCTTTGCCCCAGAACTTTACGTTGTTCGCGCTGGTCGAAATTTCCTAGAATTGATGAATCCGATTGTCAATAAAGGGCACGCGATCACTGAATTAGCGCGGTTACTGAAGCTCCCTACCGGCGCGATCGTGGCGATCGGTGACGAACAAAACGACTTGGCCATGTTTGCCGCGGCCGGAACAGCGGTGGCGATGGCCAATGGCGCGGAAAGTGTCAAAGCGCAAGCTGATTTTGTCACGACCAGCAACGACCAGGATGGCATCGCCCACGCCTTTCAAAAATTCGGTCTCATCGATTAGTGCCATTCAAGTTCGTTACGGCCCCTTCTTGGTACCTAACCGACCCAATCAAGGGAGACAACTAACGCTGTCAGCGCTGCTGACAGCGTTTTTAATTCCAATAACTTTCACAAACGACTTTTATTTTTTCAATTGTGAGCTATAATTTAATTGTTATAGCAGTTCGGTTAAGGGGCAAATCAACCGAATAAATTATTGATGGAGTGAGGGTGTGTTTATGTTCAAGAAAATTTGGCAACGAACTGGGCGAATCATCGCCTTGACTATTTTAACCACGGCCACGCTATGTGGAAGTGGCGGTCTGGGCAGTGGGTTGGCGGCACAGGCGGCCGTCAATGATGATGTTCCCAATGGCGGCAGTTTCTACGCCGATGTGCCCGAGGCTAAGACAGCCCCCTTAAAGGCAGCGCAGTTCTTTCATATTTTTTCCAACGAGGCGATCACTGGCGCGCACACCAACGGCAATATCGCCACGGACGAGCTGTTCAGCGAAACCAACTTCGGCACCAATGTGATCGATGGTAGCTTGGTTAAGGATATTTACTACTTCCAGGATGTGCACAAAATCAGTTCTTCGGCATTCGTCAGTTCGGATATGGCGCGCAACAAAGCTGTTTTTGGCGAGGATACTGAGATTGAATTGGCCAGCGCCAGCGATCAGAATGCGATTTCGGTCAATCAGAACAAACTAGACCATTTACAAGAAGATGAGGTTTACCAAGATAAAGATCAACAGCAATATCTGAATATAAAAACAGAATTGGCAGATGATCTGATTCGATCTAACACTTGGGGACAGGCGCAAAATTCCACGGATGTTCATTATGACAACAGCAACGAGAATAATCGCGTCATCACCATCACCCCTAGCGTTAATGATGAGCAGATTGTATTGACCAAGAAGGATCAAGCCGGGCGACCACTGGCCAAGGCGGTTTTCAGTCTTTATCGTAACGGTGCCACCAAGCCACAGGTCACCGGGCTGACCACCGATGAGAATGGCCAGATTCGAGTCAGCGTTGCCCAAGCTGGGCTTTACTATTTCATTGAAACACAGGCGCCGGCTGGTTACGAATTGGATCCCGATCGCCATTTTGTCGCAGTCGATCCCAGCAACAGTGGCAGTCAGGCATACCACTTTTATAACTTGAACGCCAGTGAACTGGAGCTGGATCGTCCATTAACGGTCAAGGGGTTATCACGCACTGGCGGCCCCCTAGTGATCAATGTTCATGTGGGGAATCAGGCGACTTTGGACATTCGGTCCCAGATTAAATTAGTCATTGACGGCGCCGACCGGCTCAATCATGAAACCGAAGACTTCAGTGATGCCAAAATTCTCTGGAATTTCGTAGACGCCAATGGCACAAAGATTGGTGTGCAAGCCCCATTCCAAGGGACCATGCTCGCGCCACAAGCCGAGATCACTGCTCATCAGAATATTGATGGCAGTCTGATTGCTGATCTCGTCAATGTCAAATCCGGCGAGACGCACCGCTGGGATTTTCAAGGGGATGCTTCGACGAACACGCCGGCAACGGTCACCGTTGTCAATGAGGTGCAGGATAATGATCCTGATCAAATCAATGTCAGTGGAAACAAGGTCTGGGAGGATCAAAATGATCAAGATGGTTTGCGCCCAACCTATCTGACCGTTTTCCTCTGGCGTCAACATCAGAACGGTGTCAAGGAACTGGTCACCCAGAAAATCGTGACCGCAAGTGGCGCTTGGCATTATGAATTCGCCGATCTGCCAACCCACGATCAACAGGGTCGCCCCTGGATCTATTCCGTCTCCGAAGAGAAAATTCCTGGCTACACGACGACCGTTTGTGATGATGACCTGATCAATCAGCACACTCCAGCAGTAACTGCCATTGAAATCAAGAAAATTTGGGACGATGCCGCCAATTCATCTCAGCGGCCCAACGCGATTACTGCCCATCTCTGGCGTCATGGCAACAACGGCATTGAGAAGGTCGCCGACTTCGAATTGACAGCAACCAATCATTGGCAAAAACAATTCAATGACCTGCCTAAATATGACCAAGGCATCAAGATCCATTATTTTGTGACTGAAGATGACCTTGCTGATTACAGCACTGAGATCAACGGTTTCAACTTGACCAACCACTTAGATTTGAACGACCCGGACACGACCAACGTGTTTGGGGCGAAGGTTTGGCATGATCAAGATAACATTTACGGCAACCGGCCAAACAATATCACCGTGACCTTGGAACGGGCTTGGGAAACAGGTGCGGACGGTGAACCAGTTTGGCAATTTGTCGCCAGCAAAGTTGTCGACGCACAGACCAACTGGGAATATTTCTTTAACGATTTACCAAAATTCTCCGAGAACGGGCAAGAAATCAACTATCGCGTCACTGAGGCAACCCCCGATGGTTATACGGTTACCCAAGACGGCCATAACCTGATCAACACTGCCGATCCTGAACTTGGCGAGCAAGGTACTGCGTTCATCAACTTGCGCCTTCGTAAATTTTGGAATGACCAGCAAAATCAAACCGGTCAACGCCCCACCAGCATCAAGGTCCAACTTTATGCGAACGACCAGGCTCTTGGCGCTCCTAAAACACTTAGCGCCAATCAAAATTGGGTCGGCTTGTGGCTAGCGTTGCCGAAATATAATGAGCAAGGAAAGGAAATCAATTATACAGTCAAAGAAGTTGTGCCAAAGGGTTACAGCGCGAGCTATGACCAACTGCCACTAACGGAGGATGGCCAATTGCAAGAAATCAATTTGATTGACACCTTGAACGCCACCACCAAGCCCAAACAACCGGGTCAAAGCGCCGCTCAGAAAGAAACGAAAGATCAGTCCACGTCAAAAAATCAAAATCGCTTACCGCAAAATGACGAGCACTCAACCAACTTCATGGCAGTTCTCGGTGGTACCTGCTTGATTCTGACACTAGCCGGTCTTAGTTTGGACGCCTTGAAACATCGCCGCCGGAACTGATCACAGCTAGACAACTTTAGTTCCCAGGTGCGGCTAAGTTCCACCCAACCGCCGCACCTACGCCGCTGCTGCCAGCAAAAATACCGTCACCAGCAAACAGCGGCAAACGGCAAATAGCGAACGGCTCTCCAGCCAAATCAATGACTGGAGGGCCGTTCGCTATTTTCCGATGGAATCTTGGCACCCAGAAATAGGCGGCTGAAAGATTCGGCCTTAATTTCTGGTGCAATTTATTGTTTAAAGCACTTGATTCAAGTTTCTGATCAAGCAACTCTCCTCGCAATCCGACTAAGGCGCGATGCCACCGGTTTGTCGCAAATTGGGCCCTTGCATCGGTAACTCGACCGCTAAGAAGCGAATCCGCTCCATCAACCGTTTGGCTTTGAGTACGTCCGTCTTTTGCCGCGTGTCCGCCAGGAATGTTTCCAGCTCGGCCATCGCTAAGTTCGAGGTGAAGCAGGTGGTCAACCGTTCTTGCATCCGGTACTGCAAAATAACGCCCAACACCTCATCACGAACCCACGGTCCATTACTATCCGCACCAATATCATCCAGAATCAAGACTGGCGCGCTTTGGATTTTTTGGATCTGCGGCCAAACTTGACCTTCACCGATTGCCTGCTTGATTTGGGTGGCAAAAGTCGGGAAATGAACCAAAGTTGTGGCGATACCTTGTTTGGCCAACTCATTGGCCACCGCTCCCATTAAGTAGGTTTTGCCGATCCCGAAAGGACCGGTCAAATACAAACCTTTGGCAAAGGGATGCGGCCCTGGCTGACTCAACTCCTGTAACATCCGCAGCGCCGCGTTGATTGCATCCTTGCGCCCAGCCGATTGCTGGTAGGTCATCAGATCGGCGGCGCGCAGATCATGGGGCAAGTTGACCATCGTGACCCGCTCCCGCCGTGCTTGAGCCGAACGGGCCGCCGCCAACTGCGCCGTTGGTCGATAGGCGACTTCAATCAACCCGTTATTGAGCAACAAATACGGCTCATAACCCGCCTGGGATAAGGCACTATTGGGATCTTGATTGGTTTTCACCTGGTAAAACTCATAGATTGCCGAAGCCGATTTTTCTAATTCTGCTGTGGTGATGACTGCCTGATGAGCGCTTAAGAAGGCCTGCACATCAGGATCGTGCAAGGCCGTGGTCATCAAAGCTTGATAGCTCTGATCCAACTTCTTCTCTTTCAAAAACTTATCCAAATATTCATTAAGACTGTGCATGTTCGTCACCTCGCTGTTGCCGCTTTTGTTTGAGCCATGCTAAATTCTGTTGAAGCTGATCATCTACTGGTCCAGTTGGCGCCTTGGTCGCGCTATCGGGAACCGCCTTTGCCGGCGCCGCCGCGTCACCATCACGCAACCAGCTTGGCACAACCCCTTGACTCTTTGCCGAGCGACGTTGGTTTGATTTCGTTGGCGCCGTGCCATCTTGCCGTTGATGATAATACGTCAGTCCAGCCTCAGGGGTGGTGATTTTCTGCGCCACCCAGTCCTGAGCGATCCGATCCAGTGGCGCCACAGTCACGGTTGGGTTCTCCTGTAAGCAAACCCAAACCAATAAATTCAAGGTATCCGCAGAGAAAATATGCCGCTGTTGCAGTGTCTTTAAATTGAACTTCTCCCGATTACCCACATAGAGTTTCGACCCCAATTGCTTCTTGACCCACCGAGTAAAAGGCAACAGACTTAACGACTTGGCCGCTTGCAGCAGATCTTGATCCGCCTGACTAAACGCTTGCGCCCGCGCTGCAGGCGCGACCACCGCAGTTGACGGCGGTGTGGTCACCGCCGTACCGGTTGTGGGTGTGGCCGTGGTCGACGGTTCTTCAGGGTTGAGTTGATCATAAAGGGTCAGCGCCCGCTCCTCCAAAACTCGGAAATCGATCTGATTAGTGGCCTGATCCAAGCTCTTACTGATCAGACGAGCAATATCCGTCAAACTAAACTCATAAAATTCATGCAACCCAAAAATCTCACTTTGATGATCCATGATCTCATTTCGCTTGATCTGTTTTTGCCCCACTAAGGCAATCAAGGTCTCCCAGTCAAACGTCGCCAACTGCGCCGGACTGATCTCACTGATCATTTGCGTTGGCCCCTTGACGCGCAACGCTTGCACCCCTTGACGCACTTCCTCTGGTGGTGTTAATAAGGCGCTACTAGGCAAATTAAACACGTCCAAAAAACCCGCCGTGGTTTCTTGCGACTTGGATAAGTCAACTTGCGGTAAGGCGAAGGCGGCGACCAAGCTCATGTAGCGTTTTCGGGACACTTTTTCTAGTAGAAAAGTTGCGAGGATCTCTTCGTGGAAGAAGTCTGCAGGCGCTAATGGTGGGTATAAGAAATAAAGGGCATAATCCCCGATTTGATCGGTCGTTTGAAAACTGCGGACCAAACCGACTGCCTCCAGTTGGCGCCGCGCCTGCATGAATTCCTGTGGATTGATCCCCATTAATTCCAGTAATGTGAAATGAGACGACCGCCGTGAGCGCAACGCCTGATCGTCAACTTGGGCCCAAAGCGCCTGGTAGAGTGTAAAGGCGTTGGGATTCAGTAACGGCTGATACAGCTGGGCCAGCACCCGTTGATCGAGATCCGTTAGAATCCCCCCGCGAACCAAGAAATAGCCACTGGCTGGATCAAGTTGGATTGGCTCAACCATTACTATGGTCATCTCCCTGACCTGCTTGGCCCGCGTCGTGCTTCAGCGAACGGTTCTCCTTGGCAATCAGTTCCTGGACCTCTTGCATGAAAACATTCATGTCTTTAAATTGCCGATAAACACTGGCAAAGCGAATATAGGCCACATCGTCGAGCTTGGCCAAATATTTCATGACCAATTCGCCAATATCCTCCGAGTGAATCTCACCTTCGCCACTTTGACGAATATCTCGCTCGACCTTGTCCACCACGGCGGTCATTTGATCCATGGAAATGGGCCGCTTCTCAGCCGCACGAACCAGTCCGCGCATGATCTTCTCTCGGTTGAATTCCTCCCGAGTGCCATTCTTCTTGATAACCAGTAATGGTGTTTGTTCGATCCGTTCAAAAGTTGTAAACCGATAGCCGCAATTTTCGCATTCCCGGCGGCGACGAATCGCGCGTCCTTCATCAGCTGGTCGACTATCAACGACCTTCAGGGAATTGTGATGGCAACGTGGACATTGCATAATTTGACACCTCTTTAATAATTTCGTTAACCTTGACCGCAGAGGTTTCAGTTCCCCCGACTAAATCAAGCGCATTTGCTATGCTTTATATTATACCTTAAACCCGCGGTGAAACCAATTTCCATCCCGGGATTTCACTTGCTGACAGGCGGCTGTTTGCCTCACCAACGCCGCGGACCAGCAAAAAAATCTCGAACGGCCCCAAGACCATTCAAGATTGATTGTCGCATATTATTAGGCAGAGCAGGCCAACTTGCTAGCGCCCAAGTCGGCTCAGAATTAGACTTGCGCTTAATCTTAGGAGCGTAACCACGACTGAAACGCGGCGCTACGGATAAAACGCTGAAAGTTGGCGGTCAGAGTAGCCAAGTCATGGCTAGTATCCAAGATGAAATCCGCGGCAGCTAGCCGCTGAGTGCGCCCGATTTGCGCGGCAAGCCGGGCTTGGGCCGCCGCCTTAGTGAGACCGTCACGCTTTTGCACCCGTGCCAATTGCAGCGCCTCGGGCAGATCCGCCACCAGAATGCCATCACAAAGCGTTTGATAATTCTCCTCGATCAATAAAGGAATCTCTGCCACCACTAACGGCGCGCTGCTGTCTCGGCCACGCGCGATCGCCGCCATAATCGCGGTGCGGATCAGCGGTTGCGTCAGTTGATTCAACTGCGCCAGCGCTTGGGGATCACTGAAAACCAATTGGCCTAATTTGGCCCGATCCAAACTGCCATCCGCCCGCAAATATGCCGGACCAAATTGGGCTTGAACTGCCGCTAAGCCTGGTGAATCAGGCGCCAGGATTTCGTGTGCGATTTGATCAGCATCCACCAAGTAAGCGCCCCAGTTGACGAAGCAAGTCGCGACCGCCGATTTCCCGGAAGCAATCCCTCCGGTAATTCCCAAAACTTTCGTGCCTAGCTCAGCCATCAAGCACAACCCCCTGGGGGAGTGGCTGGCACTGCGGACAGAAATGCGTGCCTCGACCACCGACTTTGACTTTCTTGATCGGAGTTTGACACCGCGGGCACGGATCATCTTCATGACCATAAACGTGGAGCGCGAACTGAAAATGACCTTGATGGCCATTAGCGTCAACATAGCTGCGAATACTCGTGCCACCAGCGGTTACCGCTTGTTTCAATTCCGCGATAATCTGATCGTGCAGCGTCTGCGCCTGGGTCAGGGTAACTTGATCTGCCGGCAGCAACGGGTTCAACCGGCTTAACCACAAGACCTCATCCACATAAATATTGCCCAACCCGGTGACCACATGCTGATCCAGCAAAGTCGGCTTCAACGCCTTATGATGCTTTTGCAGCCCGGCATAAAAACCAGCGACGGTAAAGTCGGGTCCTAGTGGTTCAGGCCCTAACGCTTTGATCCCAGATAACTGGTCCTCGGTTCCCGTCCGCACCAAGGTCATCCGTCCAAATTTGCGAACGTCTTGATACTGCAAACTGGTGCCGTCGGTAAACGTGAACACCACATGCACATGCTTGTTCGCCGGCGCCGATGTTGGTTCCAAGAAATATTTACCTTCCATTCGCAAATGGCTGACCATCGTTAATTCATGGTCAAACCGAAACAGCAAGTACTTACCGCGCCGTTGGATCGTCTCCACCCGCCGACCAGTCAGCGTATCAACGAAAATCGGTTGATCATTCGTTACGATTTTCGGGTAGAGCACCGTCACCGTTTTGATCCGCTTGCCTTGGATCAAGGTGATCAGTGAGCGCCGAACTGTTTCAACTTCAGGTAATTCTGGCACAATGATCCCCCTCTTTGTCCATTTAATGCTATTTGTCTGATTGATGCTATTTGTCTGATTGCTGCCGTTTGTCTGTTTGAACCGTTCAACCCAAATTATTTGGCGTCATACCAAGTGGCTCCGTGGGCGCTATCGACCACCAAAGGCACATCCAAACTAACCGCAGAGTCCATCACTTGCGGGACGATTTTCGCCAAAATCGGGACTTCCGCTGCTGGCGCTTCGAAAATCAATTCATCATGAACTTGCAGAAGCATTTTCGCCTGTAGGTGTTCTTGAGTCAAGCGCTGCTGCATATTGATCATCGCGACCTTGATGATATCCGCCGCGCTGCCTTGGATCGGCGTATTCATCGCCGTTCGTTCAGCAAAAGACCGCAAATTGAAATTCTTCGCGTTAATATCCGGCAAATAGCGGCGGCGATGCATGATGGTTTCCACATAGCCTTGTTGCCGTGCTGTCGCTACAATCTCCTTGATATACGCTTGAACATCTGGATACTGCTCGAAATAAGCCGCGATAAACGCCGCCGCTTGTGGCCGGGAAATTCCAATATTCTTCGCTAAGCCGTAATCACTGATGCCGTAAACAATCCCGAAATTGGTGGCCTTCGCCTGACGCCGCATATCTGGCGTTACTTGGCTTGGATCGGTCAGCCCGAAGATCTTCATTGCTGTATTGGCATGAATATCCAACCCGTTTTTGAAGGCGGCTTGCATATTCTGATCCCCAGAAACATGGGCCAGGACCCGCAATTCCACCTGGGAATAATCGCTGGAGAAGATCTCCCAATCAGGATGGCTGGGCACAAAGGCCTGACGAATCTTGCGTCCCTCCGGCAAGCGCACCGGAATATTTTGTAAATTAGGGTCAACTGACGATAACCGCCCCGTTTGCGTCAATGTTTGCAAGTAACGCGTATGGACCTTGTGATCAGGATGGATCACTTTCAATAAGCCGTTGATATAAGTTGACTGCAACTTCGAGATTTGCCGATAGGTCAGAATCCGCTCAATGATCGGGTGGCTCTTCTGTAATTGTTCCAAAACTTCAACCGAAGTGGAATAGCCTGTTTTATTCTTCTTGATCACAGGCAGTTTGAGCTCTTCAAAGAGCACCACCCCTAATTGCTTGGGTGAATTGATATTGAATTCGTGACCCGCATCTTGATAGATTAAAGTCTCAATTTCTGTCAACGTCTGACTGAAGTCCTGTTGCATCACCTTCAGACGCTGAGTATCCACGGTGATCCCCGCCAACTCCATCTGCGCCAAAACCAACGCCAAGGGAGCCTCGATCTCATCATAGAGTTGATCCTGATCGTTAGCCCGTAATTTCTCCGTCAACTGATCCTGAAGTTGATAAATAGCCTGCGCCTTTCGACTTAAATGCTCGCCTAAAACCGTGTAATCCGTCGGAATCGCCCGCTTGGTGCCCTTACCGTAAACATCCAAATCAGTTTGGACGCCGGTGTAACCGTGAAGATGCGCAATCACGCCTAAATCATTGCTATTATCAAACGTGTTCAACAAATATGAAACCAATAAAAGATCAAAACTCATGCCCGCAATGTTCAGATCAAGTCGGGCCAGCAAAACATCTGTCTTCTTACTGTCGAAAACATATTTGAGCTGATTTTTATCAGCCAGCCACTGACTCAGGGCGGGTTCCTGCAACAAACTAAGATCATCGCTGTAATACCATTGCTGTGGCGTGCCCAGGGCAAAGCCTACTGGCGTGTCAACGTGATAGTTGTCGCCCAGAATATCCAAATCAAAAGCGCGAGGTTCCTCATTGGCCAAGGCGGTCGCTAAATTAGCCCGCGTCAACTCGACCAACTTGATCGGTGTTTCCGCCGCGTCGGCTTCATTTTCATCCGCTAAATCGCCCAAATCCATTTTGGCTAATTTCGACTTGAAATCCATCTCTTGATAGAACGCGATCAACGCCGCCTGATCTACCGGCCGCCGATTCGTTGCCGCCAAATCGATTGTCAACGGCGCGTCCGTGTTGATGCGCGCCAACGTTTGCGACATCAGCGCCGCCTGCTGATCATTGATCAGGTTTTCTTTCAACTTGCTGGGCTTCATTTCTGCGACGTGCTCGTACAAGCCGGCGATTGAACCATATTGAGTTAGAAGTTTCAGCGCGGTCTTCTCCCCAACTTTGGTCACCCCGGGGTAATTATCAGAGGTGTCGCCCATCAATCCCTTGAGATCAACGATTTGTTCAGGATCGATCCCCAGTTTCTCCCGGACGTGCTCTGGGGTATAGGTTTCCAACTCATTAACACCTTTGATTGTGACTTTAACCGTGGTGTTGGCCGTGGTCAACTGGGTTAGGTCCCGATCTCCGGTCACCACCGTTACCGGCATTTTGTCGGCGGCAGCTTGCGCCAGCGTGCCAATAATATCATCAGCTTCATAGTTCGGTAGCTGATAATGCGTCAAACCATAGGCATCCAACAGTTGATTGATATAAGGCAATTGTTCCGCGAATTCCGTCGGCGTTTTCGAGCGATTACCTTTATAATCGGGAAACAATTCCGTCCGGAACGTTGTTTTACCCGCGTCAAAAGCGACCAAGACATGGGTCGGCTGCTCCGCGGCCAACAGTGAATCCAGCATATTGCTGAAGGTATAAATAGCGTTGGTATGCAGCCCTTGACTATTTGTAAAATGATCCAGCGAGTTGTGCAGGGCAAAAAAGGCTCGAAAAGCCAAACTATTTCCATCGAGAAGTAGCAATTTATTTGGTTGTGCTTCCGTTGTCATCAGTCCTCCATCTTTTGTTCCCACGTTAACGCTGGCACCAGATCGACTTGACCGTCAAGATACCCGCAAGTCCACCAAACCAGAGTCGGAACGCCGCACCGTCTTATTTCCACTCTTAATTCTTGAGCAGATCCTCATAGACAGTTTCATACTTTTGAATATCCCCGGCACCCATAAAAACGACCACCGCGTCGGAATATTGCAGCAATGTTTGCATTTGATCCAAGTGTAGCACTTCACCGCCATGTTTGATCAACGCGCCAAGATCCGCGCTGGAAACTTGACCTTGTTGTTCCCGCGCCGAACCGAAGATTTCCGTCAAATAAACCTGATCGGCCAAGTCCAAACTTGCGGCAAACCCTGGCATCAACGCCTGCGTCCGTGAATAGGTGTGCGGCTGGAAAACCACTACTAATTGACGCTCTGGGTATTTTTGCCGGGCGGAATCAATCGTGGCTCTGATTTCGGACGGATGGTGCGCATAATCGTCAATGACTGTCACAGAACCGAAATGCTTCTCGGCAAACCGGCGCTTCACCCCAGCAAAAGTCAACAATTCCGCCGCGACCTCATCCATTGCCAGGCCTTCCAAATAACTGACGCCGATCACCGCTAAACTATTCAAAATGCTATGTTGCCCATATAAATGAATCACGAAATGACCAATGATCTGGTCGTGATAGCGAACATCAAACTCAGAGCCCGCAGGTGATTCCTTCAGATTGATGGCTTGGAAATCATCATCATCCTGCAGACCATAGTAGTAAATTGGCGCCGTCGCCTGAAGTTTCCGCAAACTAGGATCATCACCCCAAGCGAAAATGCCTTTCGCTGTTTGCCGAGCTTCCTGCTCAAACGCGCTGAAAACATCGGCCAAATCGTGATAATAATCCGGATGGTCAAAATCCACATTGGTCATGATCACATAATCAGGATGATAGGCCAAGAAGTGTCGCCGATATTCATCAGCCTCAAAGACGAAGAATTTGGCATCCGCCTCACCCTTGCCTGTACCGTCGCCAATCAAATACGCCGTTTTATCAACGCCGCTGAGCACGTGAGCCAACAGTCCAGTCGTGCTGGTCTTGCCATGAGTCCCCGCGACCCCGATGCTGGTGTATTGCCCCATCAATTGGCCCAGAAAATCATGATAACGTATCACTTCCGCGCCTAATTCATGGGCGGCCTTGATTTCCGGATGATCATCTTGAAAAGCGTTCCCGGCAATATAGGTCCAGCCGCTGCGAATATTAGCTGGGTCGAACGGATAAATCGGAATGCCCGCCGCTTCCAGATTCTTTTGGGTAAAGGTGTATTGATCAATATCCGAACCAGCCACCTGATAACCTAAGTCATGGACAACCATGGCCAGCGCGCTCATCCCCGAACCCTTGATTCCAATAAAAAAGTATTTCTTCGTTTGCATCATTTTCACCCTAATGTCAAATTAATTTAGTAAAGCTGTAGCGCTTATGCAAATTGATACTGCCCCTGAAAATCAAAGGCCTGACCAACAACCGCGTCATGAGGTAAGACCATGATGCCCCGCCGTGCTGGCGCGTTGGCCAAGGCCAATTCCCGCGGACTGCAGATCATGCCGAAACTTGCGACGCCGCGCAGTTTCCCAGGCCAAATCAATTTGCCACTAGGCATCATCGCGCCCACCAAAGCAACCACAACTTTTTGACCCGCTTGGACATTTGGCGCGCCACAAACAATCTGTAACGGTTCCCCTTGGCCCACATCAACTTGCGTAATTTGCAGGTGATCAGAATCAGGGTGCGCCTTCATCTCGAGAACGTGGCCAACGACAAATTTTGGCGCGCGGTCTGCTTCCAGTGTCGCGGGTTGCTGCGCGGCGCTGAGTAACTGATTGATCTGGGCCACTTGTTCCTCAGTTAATGTCACTTGACCTGAGCCCGCTAACGCAGTCAAATGTTTAGAAGCGTTAAATAAGTTGTAACCAACAACTTGGTCATTGTCACGGCGTTGAATTTGGATCAAATCGCCAAACCGGACAGCCTTTTGTTCGGAAGCCGTCGCCTGAGCAGTGGTCATAATAAGAACGTCGCCTAACGCGACCGGATTATAGCTTGTAATCAGCAATCAAAAAACTTCCCATCATTTTTTTATTGTTATTATTTTATTGTTAATGGCAACTAAAATATCGTCGTTAGCGACAGAAAGCCAGCAGTTCTGCAAAAAACGCAGAAGCAACTGGCTTTGGTTGCACGTTTATTATTGTAAGCTAGATGGGGTCTTTTTTAAAGTCTTAGATCGCAAAAGCAAGATTATTAATGAATTTTTCAATCTCTGCCTTAGTTTTGCGATCCTTGTTGACGAAGCGACCAACTTCTTGTCCATCTTGATAAGCAACGAAACTGGGAATACCCATAATGTTCAATTCAACGGCCAAATCCATGAATTTATCCCGATCCACTTCAATGAAATTGATGTCGGGGTATTCCGCTTCGATGGCAGGCATACTTGGCTTAATGAACCGGCAATCGCCACACCAAGTCGCGGTGAAGAACAGCATTGTTTTGCCCTCAGCCGTAATTGATTTAAGATCTTGTTGTGCTAACTCTGATAATTGCTTCATGATCGTGCCTCCAAAAAAGTTTCAATTCAACTACTTGTACTATATGCTATCTTTTAGTAAGCGTCAACTGAATTAGCTTCTTCTTGATGATTGGTTGACTGGTTGACTAAAATATTTCGGCCGCAGCTTGCGCTGCGAAATTCGGGGTGAGCTCGCTGTGGGCGTCACTTTGAGCTTTTCGGAAAACCACCGAAAATCTCAAAGCTGAGCCTTATTCTAAGCGGCAAGGCCGCTAAGAATAACGACACGGCGATCTCACCCCGAATTTCTCCGCTCCAGCCGCTCAACGTTTTAACAGCCGTTTGAGCACTCACGCCATTCGACAAGCTATTGCCAATTGATGGGGTGACACGCAAATGACGACCGTGGTTAGAGGTTACAAATTTTAAATTGGCGACACCAGTTCAGTCTGTCAGATGAACTGAGGCAAGTTCTAGATGAATCGGCTGAATTTGTTGATTTCCCCCAAGAATTGTCGAGGGAACAGGTAAAGATTTCTGGCTTACGCAAACTGTACCAACCAGCTATAATCCGCATCAATTGATGTCGCCGTACCACCAAAAAAGGGGCGATTGTTTTGCTCTCTTGCTCGCAAAAGCACTTCGTCAAATCCTTCGCTTCAATTGCAGATCAGCTCAATTCTGCCCAGCAACCGGCTGGGACTGCGCGGCTCAGTGGTGAAATTGTCCTTGGCGGCTTGGCCGCTTAGGACAAGGCTCGATTTGAAGACAAGCCGCGCTTTTTGCGGATTGGCTTCAAACGATGCCCACCACGTTCCAGTCCGCAACAGCAGTCCCAGCCGGTTGCGTTACCACCTAAACCCACCCAATCCCGCAATTAAGCGCAAGATCAAGAATGAAAACCTGCCATTCCGAAAAGAATTTACTCATTTTGTTTGCCCCTCGCCGCAAAACGGGGTATCCTAGTGATTACAGGAGTATTTTGCAAAAAATTTGGTGATCGTGAGGGAGTAACCATGACAGAAGCATCGAAGAAATTTCTCAAATATACCTTGATTGGTTTCGCAAGTGGCTTAACGGTCGGGGCAGCCGCGGCTTTTAGCTGGCACTTTAAGGAAAAGCAATTACCGGAAAGCCTACTTGATGAAATCAAATCATTGTTTTTGAAAGAAGGACCAATTGAGGGTTCTTGGATCGAAGCAACACCGCGGACCATTACTTGGCGCGGCGACCGTCACTTGGCTTACTTCGGCGGGATCACCCGGGAAGAAAATCAGCGTTTGGTTCAATACCAGTTTATTTTCGACGCCAAAACCAAGGAATTACTTGATTTGAAAAAAGAAGCCCTCGCCTAGACCTGGGATAAAACCAAGCGACTTCAAACAGCTAAGCAAAAACCATCACTCGACAAACATGGGTGATGGTTTTTTGGATTATTCAGAAGTACCCGCCATTGTCTGGGGTTGAGCATCCAGGGCGTAGATCACCTGACCCTTCGCGGCGAATTTCTGTTCATATTCTGTTTGCACGTTCGTCACCGCGCGTTCACTGCGATGTAGATCCAATGAAATGAAATCAAATTGCCAAGCGCTGGCGTTCAAGCTGATCAAGGAGTATTCGAACAGGCCTTGATTATCCGTCTTGAAACGTAATTGACCGGTTGGCGCCAAAATTTGTTGGTATTGCGCCAAGAAACTTGGATAGGTCAGACGGCGTTTCGCATGTTTTGTTTTCGGCCACGGGTCGGAAAAGTTCAAGTAGAGATTGCTGATTTCCTGGGGCGCAAAATACTCAGTGACCGCGGCGCCATCGCCCAAGAATAGTTGCAGATTCGGTAATTGTAAGGTGACCTGCTTTTGCAAGATCATGCCTAACGCCGAGGCTTGGATCTCCATGGCAATGAAATTCAATTCAGGATGAGCCTGAGCCATGCCGATAATGAACTGGCCTTTACCGGAACCGATCTCTAATTGGATCGGCAATTGTGGTTGCGTGAAACGTTGGGCCCAGTGCCCCTTCAGGCCAGATTGAGCTGAAACAACCAGTTCAGGATGGGTGGCCATTAATTCTGGCACCCAGGGTTTGTTGCGCAGACGCATTTATTTCTTCCCCTTCTTACCAGCGTTCAGGCGCTGGGGTACGTAAATTTTTGTAAATAGGACTAGGAACGCGAACGATACCACGATAATCAGCAGGGACCAAGGCAAACCGGAAAGACCCAAACTGAACAAAATGGTCACACTATCCACCAGCCATTCAATCGCTAAAAGTGGTGCCAACACCCCGTTAAACTGCTGTTGGCGTTGCTTCACCGTGGTCGGCAGCAACTTCACCAAGGCGTTGTGATCGAAATGATGGTACAGCGGTAGGAGCTGATAGCCAGTCAGATATAAGAACAACAGCGTCAGGATCAGCAAGAGTACCGGTTGTTTGATCAACGCCAATAAAACGGCGCCAATCACCACGAAACGCAACCAAATATTGCTATAATCGGTGCGCCGTAGGAAAGCCCGGATCAGTAGGTAATGGTAGGCTCCTGGTTGGCGTTGGGACCAGAAACGGATCAGCGAATCTAGCCACCGACGTTGCACCACGTGGCCCCCAATTTCCGGCACATCCACAAACAAATTGTAAAAGCGTAAAAGCCGGACCTGGCGAACGTTTTCTTTGGCGATCACTTGATACCAGGCTAGCGATTGTAAAGACAAGCGGCGCTGCACCAAGATCTGTCCCACTTCAAGCAAGATGGCCACCAGCAGGCCCCACCAACTTGACAGCAGAAAGGCCAAAGCCAGGCTAAGCAATAATCCCAAGTAAACGACGCCCATCAGATCGCGCTGCAATTTCTCGGTCACAATGGCGAAACTCGCTAAATATTGGCGCCAAAGATCTAAGTCCTTATAAATCAACACGGTAATCACCAAGAGCCACCACTGTAAGAGATCGAACCTGGTCGCGCGCAAAGCGAAAGGCATCAAGACGACCCCCACTGCTAGGATCAACGCCCCTGGCAAGATCAAACTGAACCAGCGGGCCCGGCGCAAATAGGTTTTCATTTCTGTTTCTCGTGGCAACAAGAACACTTGGTCCGCATTGACAACCAAGGTTGACAACTGCCCTACTGTCACCATCGCGATCAGAATCACACCGAGTAACAACGGCGCCCAAGTCAATGGTGTTTTGATTGTTTTCAACTGGTTGCTATACCAGTAGGCCAAGGCGCCCGCTAAGAAAACAAACGCCAGAATCAAATGGTCATTAAAGACATACTGTAAGTACTTACTTTGCTTGACCAGATATTTACGGCGACGTTGCGCCCACATTTGCGCAAAATCAGACATCGCCATTCTCCTTTGCCATTGTCAAATAAATATCATCCAAATGATCTGGCGTCACGTGGAAATCCGCCGCCAATTCTGTCACAGTGCCACTGGCGCGAATCTGGCCCTGATTCAACAAGATGAAGCGATCCGCTTGCGCTTGCGCCGTCGCCAAAATATGGGTGGTCATCAAGACAGCAGTACCAGCGGCCTTTTTCGCGGCGATTAGATCCAGCAAGTTATGCACCGCCAATGGATCTAAGCCGGTGAAGGGCTCGTCGATGATCAACAAGCTGGCATCGGTCATAAAGGCATTGACGATCATCACCTTTTGCTGCATCCCTTTGGAGAAATGAACGGGAAACCAATCCAACATTTGGTCTAAACGGAAGGTCCTCAGCAAGGCGTTGGCCCGTTCCCAAGTCGCCGCCGGGTCCAACTGATAGGCCAAAATCGTTAATTCCAAGTGTTCCCGTAAGGATAGTTCAGGATAGAGGATCGGCGTTTCCGGCACAAAGGCGATCTGTTGCCGATAAGCGGCCAAGTCGGTGGCCTGTTGCAGACCATCGATCGTCATCGTCCCCGATAACGGCTGTAATAGACCCAAAATATGTTTGATCGTGGTTGATTTACCGGCGCCGTTCAATCCGATCAATCCGACAACTTCCCCGTTATTGACGGAAAAACTAACGTCATTCAAAATTTTCAAGTGTTGGTAGCCACCTGTTAAGTGCGCGACTTCTAGCATCGTTTAAGTTCCTTTCTTGAGCCCAGCAGATAGTAGGGACAAAGAATCCGAGTTTCAACGGTCCTTACTATTTTTTTAGTTACTAATATGATAGCATGAAATGGATAGTTTGGAATATTCAATCATAATTATTGAAGGTGAATCTATTGGATAATTGTATTTTTTGTAAAATCATTCGCGGGGAGATCCCCAGTGTCAAAGTCTATGAGGATGAGGATGTGCTGGCCTTTCTGGATATTTCTCAGGTGACACCTGGTCATACCCTTTTAGTGCCTAAAAAACACGTTCCTGATATTTACGCCTACGACAGCGAATTGGCTACGCGCGTCTTCGGCCACGTGCCCGAAATCGCCCGAGCGCTGAAGGCCGCTTTTCCTGATGCCCAAGGTTTAAATATCTGTAATAATAACGGCGAATTGGCCTATCAATCTGTTTTTCACTCCCATATTCATTTTGTGCCGCGTTACAGCACAGATGATGGCTTCAAGATGCACTGGGCCAACAATGCCGATCAGTACGATAACGCCAGTCTAACGGCGATTGCCGCGAAGATCAAGGCTGCTTTAGCCGAGGAGGACGCCTAAATGAGTCAGCGGAAACAGAAGAAACGCCTTAATTTTGGAAAAGGACTGCTGTGGGGCGCCTTGATCGGCGGCACCACCGCACTGCTCACCTCTAAGAAGAGCGGTGCCCAGCGCCGCAACGAATTTAGCGCCTATCTTAACGGCTTAACCACCGCAACTGATAACGTCAATCAGAGTGTGCGCAAATTACGCCGGTCACTGGAGCGACTGCATCAAGAGCTCAGTGACAACGCGGCGCCGACCGTGAGCGCGATCAAACAAGATATGACCGATTTTGAATTTCAAGCCCAACCACGCTTGCGGGCGCTTGACCGCGAGACCACCCAGTTGCAGGCCGATTTGAATCAGTTGTCCGGCGCGACGGGAACCCCGACAACGACTGACCAAGACGCACCGCAGTAACCACCGCCGCGAAATATGAAGTTTTTGTGGCGAATTGGATTTTTTTAGCACAAAGGCTTGAACATTCCATTAAATTTGCTGGTTTGTTTTTATTTGCGCGGTAATTATGGTATATTACTAAGAGTGTTGAGTTTTTATCTAGGACTTTGAATAGGATGTGGATTCAGTATTATGAAAAAATCAATGAAGAAGCTTGTTTTAGCGGCCGCTAGTTTGCTGGCAGTCGTGGGACTAGCAGGCTGCAGTAGCAAGACTGTTGTTTCCATGAAGGGCGGTAAGATCACCGAGTCAGAATTCTACGACGAAATGAAGAAGTCTTCTTCAGGCCAATCGACGTTGCAAACGATGATCATTACCAAGGCGTTGGAACAACAATATGGTAGCAAGGTCTCCAAGGATAAGGTCACCAAGGAATATAAGAAGTTCAAGAAGTCATACGGTTCACAATTGTCTTCCGTTTTGGCTAGCAACAACATGACCACCACCGACTTAAAGAACAATATTCGAACGAATTTCTTGACTGAAGTTGCTTTGAAGGATCTCAAGAAGGTTTCTGACAAGCAATTGAAGAAACAATGGGCCAGCTACGAACCTAAAGTTACCGTTGCTCACATCTTAGTTGAAAAGAAAGCCACTGCTGAAGATATCATCAAGCAATTGGATGATGGCGGCGATTTCACTAAGTTAGCGAAGAAGTATTCCACGGATACAGCGACGAAGTCAGACGGTGGCAAATTAACCGCCTTTGACAACACGGACACTTCATTGGACAGCACTTTCAAGGCAGCGGCCTTCAAGTTAGCCCAAGGCAAGTATACCGAAACACCGGTCAAGACTTCATACGGCTACCACATCATCAAGATGATCAAGAACCCTGGTAAAGGTAAGATGGCTGACCACACGAAAGATCTGAAAGAACAGATTTATACCACTTGGTTATCTGATTCCACGGTCATGCAACAAATTTTGGCCAAGGTTATCAAGAAAGCCAACGTTGACATTAAGGACAAGGATTTGCAAAACGTCTTGTCAACCTACGTTAGCAGCTCATCCAGCTCATCTTCAAAATAAGCTGATCAATCATCAGTCAATTTCAAAAACAGGTCGTTTCTTCGGCCTGTTTTTTTGATTTCCTTTGCGACTGTGAACCCATCTGATTACCTGCGGCGCTCCAGCCGGCATCCAATCCACGGCATCCGCTAAAATTATTGAAAAAATATCAAATAAACTTGGCGAGCTAATCATGTACGCGGCCATTTATAAAGCGCTTTCTTAGCCCTCTTTGGTTATTCATTTCATTTCTAGGCACGCTGAGGGAACGAAAATTAAGCGCAGGACGTAACAAATGCTACCCTTTTTGTGGTATAAATAACTTGTCAAGATTTTTCCGTCAATTATCCATCATCCATAATCTTGGCTGGCAGCGTCTAACCTCAGTTTGACGCTGTTTCATTTTACTCAAAAACGACCATTGCAGCAAATCGGTCTAGCCACAACAATTAGCACCCACACCTGACTAGCGCGAAGATATCACAACTAAAAACGGCCTTCAGCGTGAAGATGCTGAAGGCCGTATTTGTCTGTTGGTGATTTCCATCTGGTCCTTAGCAGCCTAAAGATGAATATCCGCTTGGCTCGTAGGTCGATAGAAACGGCGATTATCCAGCCCGAAAATGCGCTCGCTAAACTCACCGGGCGCGGTCTTGGTCAGCGCCTTGGTGATCATGTTGATCGAAGCGTCCATCTCATCAATACTATGCAACACTTCGGCTTCCAATAGTTTAGGCCGCTCAGGAGAACCATATTCGAGCAACCCGTGATGCGCCAAAACCACATGACGCAAAAGCATCACATCTTCGTCAGCGGGATCGATCTTCAGCGCCGTGCAGGCCAAGACGATTTCCTCATCGATCAGCACGATATGGCCAATCAAATTACCAGGTAACGTATATTCTGTGCCGACGGGACCACTAAGCTCAATGGTCTTGCCTAAGTCGTGCAACAGCACCCCTGATAATAGCAAGGCATAGTTGATCTGCGGATATTGTTGGCTGATCTGTTTGGCTAATCGCATCATACTCAAGGTGTGGAACGCTAATCCGCCGGCGAAATCATGGTGATTGCTTTTAGCGGCGGGATGCTGATAAAAAGCTGCCTGATGCTTCTGCAACAGAAAGCGGACGATCCGATTCCATTTCGCGTTGTCGATATTGAAAACTTCCTGATTGATCTCCGTCGCCATTTGTTCCGCAGTTAGCGGCGCCTGCGTGGTGAATTGGCCCACCTGAAAACCTTCGCTAGCTTTCGCCAAATGCAATCCGGTGATTTTCACCTGAGGTTGACCATTATATAAATCCCGTTGGCCGGACAAATGGACGATCTGCCCACTGCTATACTGGGCGATATCCTCATCATGAGCATCCCAAAGCATCCCAGAAATATCACCGGTTCGATCCTGAAAAGTCAGCGAAATGAAACGCTTGCCGTTTTTGGCGATCCGGACATCCGCTTGCTTGATCAAAGCCACAATATTAAAAGATTCACCGGTTTTTAAGTCACTTAAATGTACTGTCACGTGCCATTAGCCTCCTTCGCCTATCTGGAAAAAACGTTCAGATAGTGGCTCACTTCCAACTGCTGGCTTAGCCGCGATAAAGATCAGTGATCGGTTTGGACACGATTTGGTTGATTTCGTCCATCAAATCATTCATCGCCCGTTCATTTTCCATTAAAGCCATGACCACATCGATTTTCATCAATTGAGCACTCAAGTCTTGCATTTTCTTAATGTCTTCTTCACCAGGTTCTTGACCTGACATTTGTTTCTGGCTCAGTTCCATTTGCATTTGTTGCATTTGTTGGAACAGTCCATAAGCGATCGGATCAGCTTTTAGTTTGCCAAAACCTGCTTGGAGCGCGGTGAATTGCTGCGTTTTGCGCAAAACTGTTGCCATTTCGTTAGCGTTGTCATAAATATTGGGGTTCATTGTAAGACTCCTTTTGCTGATTTATTGGCCGAAAAGACCTTTGAGATTATTATACCATTGATCGAGGTTATTCTTCGCGTTTCCCAGACCATCTTTTGCTTTTTCCCAGGTATCATTCAAACCGCTTTGCAGATCATCAAACCAATCAGCGCTACCGGTCGTCGTGTCCTCCTTCTGCTTAGCGATACTGGCCGCGTCATCCGTGCCGAAACTGGTTTTCGGACTATAAGCCAACATCTTGGTCATTTCCAGTTTGAAAATCGCGGCAGCGCCTTGACTGCTGGTTCCCTGGAGAAAATGGCTGGCGTCGGTTTTATCAAAACCAACCCAAGTCGCGACAACAATATCTGGGGTATAACCAACGATCCATTGGTCTTTGGTGCCATAACCATAACTTCGAGGAACCTCAGTGCTACCGGTTTTGCCAGCCACCGCATATCCCGCAGGCTTGGCGCTTTGCCCGGTCCCCTCGTTGAAGACCCCTAGTAACATGCTGGTCATGATTTTCGCGTTATTGGCGCTCATGATTGTCCGTGATTTCGTCTTAGTATTATCCACAATAACAGCGCCAGTGGCATCCACGATTTTCGTGATAAAATGGGCGCTGGTCATGCGGCCTTGATTAGCGAAAGCCGTGTAGGCCTGAGCCATTTGCAGCGGCGAAACCCCCGTAGACAGCCCCCCTAAAGCCAGCGCCAAGTTCGCGTCGGCCGCATCGACTTTAATGCCGAACTTCTCCACCGAATCGACCCCTTTATTAACGCCGATCTGATCCAATAACCAAACAGCTGGGACATTGCGGCTTTGCGCCAACGCCTGATACATGGGCACCTGACCCAAATATTGATTGTCCGCATTGGTGGGATGATATTTATTTTTGCCAAAAGTCATATCCTTATCCGTCAAAGTTGAATCATAATGATAACCATTGGCCAAGGCCGGCGCGTAAACCGCTAGTGGCTTGATGGTCGATCCAGGTTGACGTTTGGCCATCGTGGCATAATTATAACTCCGAAAGGCATGATCACCGCGGCGACCAACCACGGCCACGACGCCACCAGTCGCCGGCTCCAAGGCAATTGAACCGGATTGAGCGATGGTCCCATCTGCGGCGTTTGCTGGAAAGGCCCAGCTTTGATCGTAAGCTTGTTGCATCTGGGTCTGATAGTTCTGATCCAAGCTGGTGTAGATCTTATAACCCTTATTCAAGATATCCGTTTCCGAAAGTCCGTAATCATTGATTGCCTCGCTGATCACCGCATCGAAATAGTACGGATATTGATAGCCATTACTTTGTTGATAAGTATTGGTGATCACCAATTGTTCTTGCTTGGCTTGCGCTGCCTGGCTGGCCGTCAACATGTTAGTCTGGGTCTCCAAATCTAGCACCAGATTGCGCCGACTGACTGCGTTCTTCGGTTGCTTGATTGGATCATAGAAGGTGGGGTTACGCAGCATCGCCGCCAAAGTCGCGCCCTGAGCCACCGTTAAATCACTGGCATTGCGCCCGAAATAACGGCGCGAAGCATCTTGCACGCCCCAAACACCGTTGCCAAAATAGGCGTTATTCAAGTACATCGTCAGAACGTCAGCTTTGCTATAAACACGATTGATTTCTACAGCGAGGAAAATCTCGGCCATTTTTCGACTTAGCGTCTGGCGCTGCGACAGCAACATATTCTTGGCCAGCTGTTGGGTGATCGTACTGCCGCCACCCATGATCTGGCCATGATGGATCACATAATTCAGCGCCGAGCGCGCGATTCCTTTGATGCTAAAGCCCAAGTTACGATAAAACGAGCGGTCCTCGGTAGAAATGACGGCGTTTTGCACATGCTTCGAAATTGCGTTGAGTTCCACGAAAGTCCCTTTTTGCGAGTATAATGTGCCAGCAACTTTCTGATTTTGATCATAGACCGTCGAGCGCGTTTGCTTCAAGGAGGCTTTCAGACTCTCCACATCGGCTACCTTTGCTTTGACCGTGTAAAAAGCGGATAATGACAAAAAGGCCGTTAATAAAATCAACAGCAACCAGCGCGTTAATTCCCAACGATGCCACCACCTGCGAAAACCTTGCCAAAAACGACTACCCTCTGGCTGTCGCGGCGTTTTGGCCTCTTTTGTCCCGTGTTTACGTTTCATTATTTATCAACCACCAATAATCCATATTTTACCATGAAACCAAGAAATTCCATCAGGCTGGCGCCGCATTTAATGCTTTTTTAGCATTCCTGCGGCTTGGGATCATTGGTGGTCAAACAAACCAGAAAGGTGATCCTGATTTTGAGCGCACCCGTTAATTATTTCAATATGATCCTACCCGCAACGCAACCGGCCGTGGCCCTGCGTCAACTCTTACAGGATTGGCTGATTCCTTGGAAGTGGCAGCACCTCTTGCGTGTCGGTCAGAAAGTCCAAGTCAATGGGTGTTACCGCTACTTCAATGAGCTAGTCGGTCCCGGCGATCAAATCAGTTTGAACTTCGATTTCCTGGCCGCAGAGACGCAACCTTATCGGCCAAGTCTGGGGCACCTCCCCCTACTTTACCAGGATGAAACGACCGTGATCGTCAACAAGCCTAGTGGGCTGAAGACCCATCCCAATAAGCCCACCGAAACTGGGAGCGTCTTGAACATCCTCAGCCAACAACTAACGGTGCCACCACTCATGGTCCATCGTTTAGATCAACAAACCAGCGGCGCCTTACTGGTCGCCACCAGCCCAGCGGTGGTGCCCATCTTCAATCGTCAACTCAGTCTGAAAACCATGGGGCGCGACTATCTGGCCTGGGTCCACGACCAGCATCAACTGCCGCAAACAGGGACGATCGACTTGCCAATTGGCTTAGATCCGCTTGATCGCCGGAAACGTCAGATTGATTTCAAAACCGGACTCCCCGCCCAAACTAATTATCAAGTCCAGTGTTATCAAGAGCACCGAAGCCTGGTTGCCTTGCAGTTGACCACGGGACGCACTCACCAACTGCGAGTCCATTTGGCGGCGCTGGGGCATCCGATCATCAACGACCCCCTGTATGACCCCCAGGCCGACCCGCAAGCGCCCATGCTGCTTCACGGTGCCCAGCTCCATTTCTACCAACCATTTAGCGCTAACTTGGTGACCGTCACTGCCCCATTGCCCACCTATTTCCCGACAGGTGATTTGAATTGACCCTAGCGATCAAGCCAATACCGCCAGGCGCCGCCGCGATGACCAATGACCCAGCGGACCACAATCTTTATGCAGAAAAGGCAGCCGCGACCCGGCTGCCTTTTTTTAACGTGCTGCGCAAGGCTGCTTTCTGTGCCTAGCTACGCAAGGCTTCTGAAAAGCTAGGCCTGCTTCAAAAATTCTTGCTAAGCTAATACTCAAAGTCAACCCGTTGCGTTCCGCACTCTGTTTTGAAACGTGCTGCGCGGTGCAGACCGCTGCGCCTTAAAGTATCTGCTTGCCCAATCTGCTGCGCAGCTTAGTCAATCAGATAGATTAATGCTCACGGTCTAACCGCACCTCTCCGCACTCCTTTATCAAAAAAAAGCGTTGTCCCGGCATGGCCGGAACAACGCTGTCGACTTGATTTGAAGGAGGAAATCGAACTTATTTGGATTTGATATAGTTGGTCCCATCGGCTTTTGGTGCGGTTGCTTTGCCTAGGAAGAAGACCAAAACTAAAATCGTTAAAATATAAGGGGCAATCAAAAGATAAACAGATGGAATCTTGTTGATACCAGGTAATTGACCACCAATGATACTCAGGCTTTGCGCGAACCCGAAGAACAAAGCAGCGCCCATGGCACCGATTGGATTCCATTTACCAAAGATCATCGCCGCCATGGAAATGAACCCTTGACCAACGATCGTCCCAACAGAGAAGTTCCCAGAAATGGATTGGGCGAAGACAGCCCCGCCGATCCCGCCAAGAAAACCAGAAATCAAGACGCCGGCATAACGATAGCCGTAAACATTGATGCCCAATGTATCAGCTGCCTGGGGGTTCTCACCGACAGACCGCAAACGCAAGCCAAACTTGGTTTTGAACATTAACCACCAAGCAAAGACCGCGAACAAAATCGCGACATAGGCCATCAATGAAGTGTCCTTGAAGAAAATCGGACCTAACACTGGAATTTTGGACAGGCCTGGGAAGGAGAAATAGCCAAAGTTCTGTTCAATATTGTCAGTCTGACCTTTAGCGTACATTGCTTTGACTAAGAACACACCTAGCGCTGGTGCCATTAAGTTCATTACGGTACCACTGATAATGTGGTCTGCACGGAAATTGATGGTCGCCACGGCGTGAAGCAAAGAGAAGATCACCCCGACAACACCACCAACCAAGGCAGCAATCCATGGTGTGGCCTTGCCTAGACTCCCAGCAAAAGTCAGGTTGAAAACAACTGAACTGAAAGCACCCATAACCATGATACCTTCCAATCCAACGTTGACGATTCCGCCGCGCTCAGAGAAAGTACCACCTAGTGCGGTAAAGATCAACGGTGTGGAATAAACTAAGGTTGAGGAAATGATGATTGCAACGATACTGACCCAGTTCATTATAAACGACCCCCTTCTTGCGCATCTTTTTCTTCGGTCACAACTTCCTTCGCGATCGGAGTTTTTGGTAATTCCTTGTTGGCATTATCTTTGTTCTTGAAGAGTTTGCTGATGACATAATCGATCCCGACGAAGAAGATGATGCTGGCAGTGACGATGCTGACGATTTCGAAAGGCACTCCGGCACCAGTCTGCATACCCAAACCACCAATTTGTAAGATACTGAAGAGTAACGCCGATAACAGGATTCCTAAGGAACTACCGCCACCCAATAAGGAGACGGCCATCCCGTCGAACCCGATGGACATCGATGCTGTTTGGATGAAGAAGTTTTGATAAGTCCCCAAACCTTCCATAACGCCACCTAACCCAGCCAAAGTACCGGAAATAACCATCGACATAATGATTGTTTTTTTCGAGCTCATCCCCGCATATTCGGAAGCAAAGGGGTTCAGCCCAACGGAACGGATCTCAAAGCCTAAAGTTGTCTTCTTCATGATGACCCAAACAACTACTAGCGCAATCAGGGCTAAGAAAAGACCAAAGTGGACGCGAGAATCCCCAAACATATGACTCAGCCATTCAACGTGTAACGTGGCATGGTGCGAAATCATCTTGGTTGCATCCTGGCTAGTTCTGAAATGTGCTGGCATGACATCTTGCATCAAATAAGTGCTGAGGTACAAAGCAACATAGTTCAACATAATCGTGACGATAACTTCACTGGTTCCAAAGAAAGCCCGCAGGAATCCAGGAATCGCCCCCATGATCGCGCCAGCTAAAGCGCCGGCAATAATAGCTAATGGTAATAAGACAAATGTTGGTAAATTAGGAAACGCCAAAGCAACCCAAATGCTTGCGACCCAACCGGCTAAGGCTTGGCCAGAAAGACCAATGTTGAAGAAACCGGCAGAGTTGGCCACGGAGAACCCTAGTGCAGTGAAAATCAATGGTGTCGCTTGCCGCAAGGTCTCGCCAATACTGACGGAACTACCTAAGGCACCTTGGAGCATTGACCCGTATGCTTGGAGCGGATTGTAGCTATAAAACAACATGATGATCGCGCCAACCAGGAAACCAGCTAGGATCGAGAATAACGGGATCAAGATTTTTCGAGTCGTACTATTGACTTTGATCAATTAAATCTCCTCCTTTGCTGTTTCCGCTTGGGTCTGGCCAGCCATCAACAGGCCTAACTCTTGCTCGGTAGTTGTTTCTGGGCGAACTTCCCCAGCGATCTTGCCATCATGAAGCACGATGATCCGATCGGAAAGATTCATGATTTCATCCAATTCAAAACTGATCAACAGAACCGCTTTACCGGCATCACGTTGGGCAATCAATTGACGGTGAATGTACTCGATCGCCCCAACATCCAAGCCCCGAGTCGGTTGCGCGACAATAATCAGATCAGCGTCACGATCCAATTCGCGGGCAATGATTGCTTTCTGTTGGTTACCACCTGATAATTCACCAGCCCGCAGTTGTTCGTTAGTCGTCCGAATATCATATTCCTTGATCAAACGTTTCGCGTGTTCACGCATCTTGCCATAGTCCAAGAAACCATGTTCGCTGATTGGCGCGCGGTAATAAGTTTGCAACGCCAAATTCTCGGCCAGACTCAATTGCAGAACCAGGCCATACTTCTGCCGATCTTCCGGTACATGGGCCACCCCAGTTTCCGTGATCTTCCGCGGTGTCGCATTGGCACGCTCATGATTCTTGATCAAAATCTCGCCGGAAACGATCTTGCGCAGACCAGTCAACGCTTCGATCAACTCGGTTTGACCATTACCATCGATCCCAGCGATTCCTAAGATCTCGCCCGATTTCACGGTGAAATCAACGCCTTTGACCGCCGGGATCCCCCGGTTCTCATTGACATGAAGATCTTTAACCTGCAGGGTCGTCGGTCCTAATTTGGCTGGTTGCTTCGGAATCTTAAAAGTAACACTATGACCAACCATCATCGTGGCCAAGTCTTCACTTGAAGCTCCTTCCACTTCAACGGTCCCGATCGTCTTGCCCCGACGAATAACGGTACAACGATCGGCCGCTTGGCGGATCTCCGATAATTTATGGGTAATCAAAATAATCGATTTGCCTTCTTTGACCAAGTTTTTCATGATCTCGATCAATTCTTCGATTTCTTGGGGGGTCAAGACGGCTGTTGGTTCATCAAAAATCAAGACATTAGCGCCACGATACAACGTCTTAAGGATTTCAGCACGTTGTTGCATCCCGACCGAAATGTCCGCAACCTTCGCTGTGGGATCCACATCAAGGTTGTAACGATCCGATAATTCCTGAATGTCTTTTTCAGCCTGGTGAATATTGATGACACCACCATGATTAGGCTCGCTACCTAAAATAATATTTTCGGTAACGGTAAAGGCATCGATCAACATGAAATGCTGATGGACCATCCCAATTCCCAAGCTATTTGCCTTGTTAGGACTATCGATCTTCACTGGTTTTCCATTGAGATAGATCTGTCCGGAAGTTGGTTCCAATAATCCGGAGAGCACATTCATCAAAGTTGATTTACCCGCGCCATTTTCGCCTAGGAGGGCATGGATCTCGCCTGGGCGGACCTGCAGATCAACCTGATCATTGGCTTTAAAAGCACCAAAAGCTTTGGTGATTTTTCGCATCTCAATGACATATTCTGAATTTGCCATTGTATCCCCGCTTTCTAATTCCGACCTTTTTTAGAAAAAATGCTCCTCGCCCAGCCTACTGAGCGAAGGAGCATTCCATATCGTCATGATCGCCGTTATTTTTTGGCCGGATGTTCTGAAACTTCAATTTTACCATCAATGATATCTTGTTTAGCTTGGTCAACAGCCTTCTGTGTTTTAGCAGAAAGTTGGCCCTTCGCCAAACCAACACCATCGTCTTTCAAGCCATAAATGATGTGTTGGCCACCCTTGAATTCGCCTTTGAATGCTTTCTCGGACAAATCTTCGGTAACCTTGTTAACACCCTTGAGCGTTGAAGTCAAAGTAAAGTTAGCAGAATCGCCATCTTTAGTCGTGTATTTACCTTCATCGGATTGATCCCGGTCAACACCGATAACCCAGACCTTCTTCGAACCAGCTTGGTTAATTGCTTTAGCTTCTTGGAAGACACCATTACCAGTCGCACCAGAAGCGTGGAAGATAATATCTGCACCTTGTTGGTACATCCCCTGAGCAATTGATTTACCTTTATCAGGAGCGCTGAAATCACCAGCATATTGATTGATGACTTTAACAGACTTACCTAACTCTTTGGCACCTGCCGCAACACCTTCAGCATAACCAGCATCAAAACGGTCAATAACGTCACCTTTAGCACCGCCAACGAAACCAACAATGTTAGTCTTAGTGGTATATGCTGCCGCAATCCCTGCCAAGTACGAAGATTCGTTATCCTTGAAGGTCGCAGAAACAACATTATCCAAGCCCTTGATTGAGTCGTCAATGATGACGAAGTTCAATTTAGGGTTCTTCTTTGCAGACTGCTCGATGGCTGGTTGCAACTTGTAACCAATCCCGAAAATTGTCTTGAAACCAGCTGCCTTGGCTGAGTTGATGTTGGCAACATAATCAGACTCACTCTTTGATTGGAAATATTGGAAACCTTTATTTCCCCGTGAGAAATCATGTGTCTTGCCCCATGCTTCCAAGCCTTCCCAAGCGGATTGGTTGAATGAACGGTCATCCACACCACCAGTATCAGTGATCAAGGCAACGGTCTTCGTCGTTGTCTTCCCTGAATCCTTACTACCAGTGTCCGTTGTCGCTGATTTCTTGCCTGAACATCCTGCCAGCGACAACACCACTGCCGCTGCTAAAATACCCATGGTGAAAACTTTTGCCTTCTTCATTACCTAAAGCCCTCCTAAAAAAGTTTGTTAGAATAACCAATTGGAGATTATTGAAACCGATCTGAACATGAGTTATGTAGGAGAAATAACTCAGGAGCGGGGCCAAAAACGCATGCCCGAGGAAAAGTGGCGAAAATGACGTAATCTGCGAACAATTCTCTTAAAAGTTATCAGAAATGTTAGCCTCTGTCAAACCGAAATCACGTAAGAAATCGCTTTGTTTAGGGCGACGCAAGGATAAGTTTGCTAATTAGAAAGCGCCCTCATGATTGATTTATTCGTCTTTCTGCTACCACCAATGACGCCTGATCATTCGTTGAAGTTGCGAATAAATTATTTGATAACAAGTATATCATGAAATACGCCGAAGAACTCAGGAATCGTTTAAATTTTTAGCGCTTTCTTCAAACTGTTAACCAGACAAGTCAGAAATGGAAAACCTATCGCGAAAAGTCACAGCCATTGCCAGAAGCGGTACGGCCCAATTTTTTGAAAAGGGCAACTAACTCGCTAAGAACATGATAGCGCTTTCTGGTCAGAACGTCAATTGCTTTTGCAAAATCCGAACAATAAATTTCAACTTTTTTCTGCCTATGGGCACAAACGTTGTCAGGTAAGGGCTTTCCCGCCTATCAAAAAAGCTCACGTCTCCCCAACGAGTTGAGGAAAAGTAAGCCATATCGAAAAAAATTGAGATATTTCAGAAACTTAACCAACCGCGACTTCCGAATTCGTTGGATTTTGGGCTACGAGCGCGCCACCAGCTCACCCACCGGTCGACCGCCAATCGTCGGTCCGAAATCAACAGTTAGCCGATCTAAAGCCTCGGCCGTGTTCGTGATCACGACCACCACCGTGGGTTGCTGCCCCGCTGCTTTGATTTTGCTGCGGTTCATGAAGCCGATCCGCTGACCACCGCGAACTTGCTGACCATCGCGCAGATGAATGCGGAAGGGATCACCGTGAAGTGGCGCGGTATTCAGACCAAAGTGGAGCATAATGTCCAATCCATTCGCTTGATGGAGGATGATCGCATGTTGCGTGGTCGCGATCAGCGTGACCTGCCCGAGAACTGGCGCGTACAGTAAGCCAGCGGTAGGTTCCACCGCAAAGCCTCGGCCCAAGGTGCCCTGAGCGAAAATTGGATCGGCAACCTTCTCCAAGGGGATCACGGTGCCATCTACGGGACTAAACAGACGCTGACGGGCTTGACTGGCATCCGCAAAATGCCCAAATAAACTGGAGCGCATTTTAAACGCGTGAAGAAAGGTAATCGGCCATTTCTTGAGCTTGAGCGGCATCACGGCAAAAGGCGACAACGGTATCATGACCAGCCAGGGTGCCTAAGATTTCGATTGGGGTTGAGTGGCGTAGCTCGTCTAAAGCGGCCGCCAAGAAGTTGCCATAACTAGGGCTAGTATGAATGATCACCAAGAACTCCAAAACTTCGATCGATTTCGTCACGGTCTTAAGGGCGGAATAGAGACGTTGCTTCGCGTCACCTCGGGTTTCAGTCGTCAGTTTGATATAACGTGACTTACCATATTCATCCCGCATTTTCGTGATTTTTAATTCCCGCAGGTCCCGCGAAAGAGTCGCTTGAGTTGTCCCCACACCATATTCGTGCAGATACTCCTGCAATTCCTCTTGCGTATGAACCAAATGTTCACGGACGATTTTCGTTAAAATAGCTTGACGTTCTTTTTTCTTCATGATTTCACTCCTACATTTCTTCTGGGGCAGCAACACCCAATAATGCTAACGCTGATTGTAAAACTTGACTAACAGCCGTAACTAAACCAAGACGCGCCGCCAATTGCTCGTCGGCCACCAAAATCTTGGAATTGGCATAATACTTGTTGAACGCTTTCGCCAAACGTAACGCGTATTTGGCGACGACTGACGGTTCAAACGCCGCCGCGGCCCGTTGGATCACATTGGGGAAGTCGGCCAAGTATTTGACCACATCCCATGCCTGTGGATCTGTTAACGGCACCGTCGCGCTGGTCAGGTCCTCGCTGAAATCAGCCTTGCGTAAGATGCTTTGGGCCCGAGCATTGGTGTATTGAACGTACGGTCCTGTCTCGCCTTCAAAGCGGACCACGTCTTGTAAGTTAAAGTCGAAGCTATCCAAGCGGTCGTTCTTCAAATCGTGAAAAATAACCGCGCCGACCCCAACTTGATGTGCCACAGTGGCCGCGTTGACTAACTGGGGATTCTTAGCGGCGATTTGCGCTTGCGCCAAGCTAACGGCCTCATCCAAAACCTGGTCCAGCAAAACAACATTGCCCTTGCGTGTGGACAATTTCTTGCCATCCTTGGTAATCAGCCCAAACGGCACATGGACGATTTGCGCGGCCCAGTCGTAGCCCATTTTGGTCAAAACAGCCTTCAATTGCTTGAAATGTTCCGTCTGTTCAGCGCCGACAACATACAAAGACAAGGAAAAATGAAACTTCTGATAACGATCGATCGCCGCCGCCAGATCACGGGTAATGTACAAGGTCGCCCCATCCGAGCGCTTGATCAAGGCAGGATTCAAGCCTTCAGCGGTCAAATCAACGATTTGCGCGCCCTGACTTTCTTGCAGCAAGCCTTGTTGCTCCAAATCGGCAACGACTGGCGCCATTTTGTCATTGTAGTAAGCCTCACCATTGTACGAATCGAAGGTAATGCCTAAGCGGTCGTAGATCTTCTTGAACTCAGCCAGTGACAAACCCCGGAACCATTCCCAAAGGTGGGTCGCTTCTGGATCGCCATCCTCCAACTTCTTGAACCAAGCCCGACCCTCATCATCGAGTTTAGGATCTTTCTCCGCTTCTTCGTGGAAATGGACATAGTACTTCAACAAATTGCCAATGGGATCAGCTTTGATTTCCGCCTCGCTCCCCCACTTGTGATAGGCCACGATCAATTTGCCGAATTGTGTGCCCCAATCGCCAAGATAATTGATTTTGATCGGGTGAAATCCTAATTTGGCATAGATCTTCGCCAAGGAATTGCCGATGACCGTCGAGCGCAAATGCCCCATGGACATTGGCTTGGCGATATTCGGTGAGGACATGTCGATCGGGATGTTCGCCTGCTGCCCCTGCGTGCTATCTCCATAAGCCGCACCCTGGACCAAGATCGTTTGCACCGTCTGTTGCGCGAAAGCCCCTTTGTCCAAGAAAAAGTTAACGTAAGCGCCAGTGGCAACCACCTGCTCGTAGCCGCTAGCATCAATCCGCTCAACCAGTTCCGCCGCGATTTGTTGAGGGGCGCGATGCCAAGTCTTCGCTAAAATGAAAGTTGGAAACGCGTAATCCCCTAATTTCGATGATTTCGGAACTTCCAGTAACGGTCCAATCTCCGCTGGGGTCAATTCGGACGCTAATACTTGGTGCAAGCTCGCGATCACATTCTCTTTTACATTCATAATTTCCTCCTCCGCGATACCAAAGAAAAACCGCCCCTATAAATTCTAGAGACGGATTCCCCGCGGTACCACTCTGCTTGCCAATAATGGCCACTCTTACAATCTATCAAAATGTCGATCCGGCCGCGCCAGATGATCGCTGCCCCAACTTTCACTATCTTGAGGTCGCTTGTCAACGACTTGCATCTTTTCTGCCTTGATCTTGCTCTGTCTAACAATATACATTAATTATACAATTATTGCCACCAAAAATCTATTGGAAAAATAAAAAAACTATTCTAATCGGTTACCTTAGAAAATCAAGGGTAAGGTCAGATTCTCATAAGTTAGCGGGAATAGATCGGTAATGGTAATACCTAATAACCGAATCCCCTGACTTAGATCCCCGAAACGCTGCCAGATCAAGCTCGCCTGTTGCAAAATCTCTTGGGCTGAATAAAGATAATGGTCGAAGCTTTGACGCTTGGTGACGGTGTTGAACTCACGATCGCGGATTTTTAAAACAACGATTTTACCGTGGACCTGTTGTCGTTGCAACGTGGCGGCAACTTGTTGGCTGAGTTGAGCCAACTGGCGAGCTACCGCTTCCTCGCTGGTCAAAGGCGGGTTATAGGTGCTTTCTTTGCCAATCGACTTACGCGCGCGCTGATTGGAGACGGGACTGTCGTCAACACCGCGAGCATGCTGGTACAACATGAACCCCATTTTCTTGTAACGTTGGATCAACTCCGCTTGCGATATTTTTTGCAGATCACCGCCGCTAAAGACACCGCGTTCATGCAAACTGGCCTGCATCTTTTTACCAACGCCGAAGAAACTTTCGATGGGCAGGCTGGCCAGAAAGGTTTGCGCCATTTCCGGGCGTACAATCGTCCGACCCATGGGTTTGTTGTGATCCGAGGCCACTTTCGCCAAGAATTTATTATAGGAGATGCCCACAGAACAAGTCAAGCGGGTTTTTTTCAAAATTTCTTGTTGTAACCACTGGGCCAGCTTGACCGTATTGCGTTCATGCCATTTGTTAACGGTGACATCTAGGAAAGCCTCATCCAGCGAGATCGGCTCGATCACATCTGTGATTTGGTGGAAAAGTTGATGGATCTGGCCAGAAGTTTCACGGTACAAGTCGAAATGAGGTGGCACAAAAACCAGTTGCTCCCGCGGTACCAGCTTCAAGGCTTGGGCGGCGGGCATCGCCGAATGAACCCCAAATCGACGCGCCACGTAATTGGCGGTGGTCACGACGCCGTGGCCACCTGTTTGGCGCGGGTCCGGCGCAACCACGACCGCTTTATCGCGCAAATGCGGCTGTTCGCGAATCTCCACTGACGCGTAAAAAGCATCCATATCCACGTGAATGATTCGGCGTTGGGTATGATATTGTAACGGAATCTCCAACCACTCAGTCATCAGCCACCTCCTGACTGTCTCCACCATTGTTAGCCCGATGATTCGACCAGCGGCGCCGCCTAAAGTTTCAAGACGCCGCAAACGACAAAATTCAGGTCACCATCAATGACCTGAATTAGGCTAACCTTTTCAATTGTTGCCCCGCCTAGCAATCGCGCGTCCGCGGGTTTGCCTGAAACTTTAACTCAGTTGGTAAAGATCCAATGGCGACCACTGGCTTGTAAGAGTTGATCAGAAGCAGCCGGTCCCATTGTTCCTGCGGGGTAATTTGGGAACTGCGGGCATTGGCATTCTTCCCAAACTTGGCGAATCCCATCAATGAACTGCCAAGCGCCACTCATGTCTTGCCAGCTAACGAAATTACTGCGCCGACCGTTGATTGCTTCTAGAATCAGGCGCTCATACGCATCAGGAACCTGGCCAGCCTCTGTCTGACTCAAGGCAAAGTGCAACGGCCGTTGGATCGCGCTGGTACTTTGACCAACTTCTTTGGCGTTAAGGTGCCAAGTCAGGCCCATCTCAGGTTCGACTTCGATGGTCAATACTGGCGCCGCTAATGTCTCACTGCCAAAAAGATTTTGAGCCGCGGCCTTGAAGACCACATCGATCCGCGTCTTCTTCAAGGGCAAGCGTTTGCCTGTCCGCACGTAAAAAGGCACGCCTTGCCACTGCGGTAAATCCAACTGGATCTCACCAGCCACAAACGTTTCCACGTTGGATTTCGGGTCGATTTTATCTTCTTGCCGATAGCCTAGCGCTGAACCATCCTCACTGGGACCATATTGACCCCGAATGAATTTCTGAGGAATCTCCGTGGCGTCATATTGATGCAAGTGGGTGAATACTTCCCGACGCGCCGCGGTGATGGCTTGATCCGTATTATCAGCGGGACGTGGCATGGCCAACATCGCGATGATCTGCATGATATGATTTTGAACCATATCCCGCAACGCGCCAGCGGTTTCATAATATCCGCCCCGTTCTTCCACACCAAGCTTTTCCGCCAAAGTGATCTGAATGTTATCGATGTAATCATGATTCCAAACAGCCGCCATCAGTGGATTATCGAAACGCAGGTAGGGAATGTTCTGAACCATTTCTTTTCCTAAGTAATGATCGATCCGGTAAACTTGATCCCGCGCGAAAGTGCTGATCACCGCGTCATTCAACGCCAGCGCCGATTGATAATCGTGACCAAAAGGTTTCTCGATGATCAAGCGATTGAAACCACTAGCGCTCAACAGATGTTCTGACTTCAAATGCGCCGCGATCGTACCAAATAGGGCCGGCCGCATCGCCATATAGAAGATTCGATTCCCCTGTAATTGATACTGCTCATCAAGCGTATCTATTAACTTCTTTAAGATAATATAGTGATCCGCGTCCTGAACATCATGAGATTGATAATAGAAGTGGGCCACAAACGCCTGCTGCTGCGCCGCCGTGCCCGCTTGTAGATTCTCCGCCACGGTTTGGCGGAAATAGTCATGGGTCCATGGACGCCGCGCCGTGCCAATCACAGCGAAATGTTGGTCCAATTGACCTTTTAAGTAAAGCTCAAATAAAGCTGGATAAAGTTTCCGATGAGCTAGATCCCCCGACCCACCGAAAATAACCATTAAAACACGTTTTTCATTCTCATTCATGTTAGGCCTAGACCTCTTCCTCATTATTATGACCTGTTCAACTTACTAATTGTTATTCTACACTATCTCAGGCCAAACCTTAAATATTTTTCCTTGTGAATCGATCGCAATCTCGCCGATTTGGCTGAAAATATGGGAAAAAGTTGTGGGATCAAAGTAGCTCACCGCCAAGTAACACTAAAAAAGCCGCCATTACGGCGACTTTAATAGCTTGCACTGAGACCAAAGTGCTTAGTTGAGAACTTGATAAGATTCCGTGGCCGCTTGATAAACAAAACGCTGCGGACCCGCGGTGGTTTCAACATCAATCGTTCGATAAACCGGCGCAAAGCCATGATGCTGCAAAATGACTTGTGCTTGATCCGCCTTGACCACAATTTGATAACGATTGTATTCGCCTTGACGATAGGCCAGATCCAACCCATTATCTTGATAATGATCATACTGTCCGGTCTCTCCGAAGAGGCGGAAGGTCAGATGTTGCTCGGGCGCCTCGGCAACAAATTCACGCTCATCCGCCCATGGCAACAAGCTGTCTTGACGGACAAACATTGGTAATTGCGCCAACTCCGCCGTCACCACAATATCTTGTTGGCCCTGATAACGAGTCCCGGTCCAGAAGTCGATCCATTGGCCTGCTGGCAAGTAAACCAACCGTTTTGTTTGCCCTTTTTGCACGATCGGCGCAACCAAAAGCGCGGTGCCCACCATATATTGATCACTGATTTCTCGTAAACGCGGATCTTGCTCATCCGCCAAAACCATGGCGCGCATCACTGGCAGTCCAGTGGTTTCCCCAGCAGCGAAGAGGTCATACAGATATGGAATCAAATGATAGCGGAGTTGCAAATATCGCCGATAGATCGACAAGGTCGGCTCACCAAACGCCCACGGTTCTTGGAACCGCGTCCCAATTGCGCTATGATTCCGCAGTAAGGGGCTAAAGATCGCCGCCTCCAGCCAACGAATCAAGAGTTCTGGGGTGGTATCCGAACCAAAACCACCAATATCAGTCCCGGCGAAGGCAAAGCCGCTCAAGCCTAAATTACTTAACTGCGGGATCATCATTTGCAAATGCGCCCACAACGAGTGATTATCCCCCGTCCAAACCGTCGCATATTTCTGGGTCCCGGCATAAGCGGCCCGTGTGATCACAAACGGTCGGCGCGCCTGTTGCGCTAACAAGCCAGTGTAAGTAGCGTGGGACATATTGTGGCCGTAGACATTATGCATCTTGCCATGGGTCGCGGCACGATCCTCATCCGAGAAAATAATCTCATCCGGAATTTGCCCATTGAAAGAAGCGGGCTCGTTCATATCGTTCCAGATTCCCGCGACCCCAGCAGTCGTCAGCTTCTGATGATTGTCAGCCCACCAATCACGCACTTGTTGACGACCAAAGTCAGGATAGACCGACTCGCCTGGCCAGACCCGATTGACATAATCGAAGCCCTCCGGTGTTTTCACGAAGAAATTATTGCGCACCCCCGCATCAAAAATCGGATAGCCAGGATCTTCCTTAACACCCGGGTCAATGATCGTGACGATTTTGACGCCCTGGGCCTTTAGATCCGCTAAGAATTGTTTCATGTTGGGGTACTTGTGCGGATCCCAAGTGAAGACGCGATACCCGTCCATATAATCAATGTCCAAATGAATGACATCCATCGGCAAGTGATAGTCCCGCATTTTCTGCGCGATCAAGGCGATTTCCGCCGCGTCCTGATAGCCCCAGCGTGATTGTTGGTAGCCCAAAGTCCACTTCTGTGGCAAAGGCGTCCGACCGGTCAGATAAGTGTAATTCTGGATCACCGCCGCCAAACTAGCGCCGCCGATCACATAGTAATCCAAGACTCCCGCCTCAACTGAATAGAAATAATAGTCTTCGCTTTCCTTCCCCAAATCGAAATGACTGCGGTTGGTATTATCGAAGAATAGCCCATAAGGTGCGCCGTTTTTCAGTCCCAAAAGGAAGGGGACACTTTTATATAATCGCGTGAAGTTCTCCATTTGCGGCGCGGGATCATCAGTGTTCCAATTATCAAACTCATAACCACGTTTGTTGATGAAACCAGTTTTGTCACCGAGACCGAAGAATTGCTCGTCAGGGGCCAATTGCTTCAAAACCTCGTGATAGCCGTGACCAGGCGCGCCTTGCCCGGTCAACTCATGCCCTTCAGCGCTGGCCAAGGCCGCTTGTTGGGCGTCCATTCCCCGCGCTAATGGCCGTCGCTGGCCCAAATAATCTTGAACCAGGGGCGCCCCAGCCGCGTTGAAAACATCTAGGCGCTGATCAGCCCCGACCACGATCGTTAACCCGCTTGTGGTTAGGGTGACGTCAGCGGCTGTCGCGGTCACCGTGAAACTCGTTTTTTGAGTCTTATCTCCTTCAATAGCGTAAGAATGATCCCCACTGGTCGCATCCGCCAAGACACGGATGATTTCTGGGGTCAGGATCGTCAACTGGAGTGACCCAGTTTGGAATTGGAATTGAATTTTTTGACCGTCAACTTGATGGTCAAGTAAGCGATTACTCATTGAATAAACTCCTTCATTGATTTAACGATAAACAACGCCGCCGACCAACTGTTTTTCCTGATGACAACGTTTACCTTCATGACCCTACCATGTTGAAATTTTTTAGTCAATCATCCCTGCTACAAAAACTGCACAAATTCCCGCGGCCTTTTTTAGGCAATCATCCGGAAGTGGCGGCAAGCACCTAGAAGCGCTGTTTTGCCGACGCCAACCGATTCTGTTACCGGTAACAAAATCAACTTATCACCACGGATTTTCAGAGGCGCAGCAGACTCAATGAGCGCCTTTCCGAATAAAAGCAGAAGTTGCGGCTACTCCGGCAAAATTCTGACCTTAATCTTGGCGAACAGATTCGTTATGATGAGGTTAGTCAGTTAATGAATGGTCGAAGCAAGGGTCTTGACCAACTTTGAGGATTTGAGTTTGAGGATATGAGGAGGAACTATGGTGAAAAAAATCGTTGCCATTACATCTTGTCCTGTGGGCATCGCGCATACCTACATGGCCGCCGAAAGTTTAGCGAAAGCTGGGCAAGCTTTAGGCGTTGAGGTCAAAGTCGAGACCCACGGCTCCATTGGGGTCGAAAACCAATTAAGTGCGGCGGACATCAACGAGGCGATTGGGGTCATCATCGCCGCCGATACAAATATTGACAAGGCGCGTTTTGCCGGGAAGCCTTTGATCGAGGTCGGCGTTCAAGATGGCATCCGCAAAGCTAACGAGCTGGTCCAAGACGTTTTAGCTGGCCAAGCGCGCCCTTATCAAGGCAGCGCCGCCACCAGCGCAACTGCGGCAACCGCCCCTGAAGAGCAAGAAGGCTGGGGCAAAAAGATGTACAAGAGCCTGATGAGTGGCGTTTCCTACATGGTACCCTTCGTGGTCACTGGTGGGTTACTGATCGCCATCTCGCTCACACTGGGAGGCACCCCAACAGCGTCTGGGATCAAGATTCCTGAAGGCACGATTTGGGCGACGATCAACACCATCGGCGGCATCGCCATGAACTTGATGATCCCGATTCTTTCAGCATTCATCGCGCAAAACATCGCCGATCGACCTGGCTTAGTGCCTGGTTTTGTCGGTGGGATGCTGGCAGCCAACGGTTCTCTGTATGGCAGTAATGCCAACGCTGGGTTCTTAGGTGGGATCATCACCGGCTTCATCGCCGGTTTTGTCGCGCTGGGTATCAAGAAAATCCCGGTTCCGAAAGCCTTACAATCGATTATGCCGATCATTGTTATCCCCATTCTCGGCTCATTGATCGTCGGTTTATTCTTCATTTACGTGATTGGCTCACCGGTCGCTTGGCTGTTCACCTCTCTCAGTCATTTCTTGGCGGGCATGCAAGGTGGCAGTGAAGTCATTTTGGCTCTGATCTTAGGCGCGATGATTTCCTTCGATATGGGTGGTCCTTTCAACAAGGTGGCCTTCCTCTTCGGTTCCGGCATGATCGCTGAAGGCAACTTTTCGATCATGGGCCCAATCGCCGTCGCAATCTGTATTCCCCCACTCAGTTTAGGGTTAGCTTCTCTGGTTTTGAAAAACAAATTTTCAGCCGCAGAACGCGAAGCCGGGAAAGCTTCCTTGGCTATGGGACTCTTCGGGATCACTGAAGGCGCGATTCCATTTGCTTCCACTGATCCCCTGCGTGTGATTCCGAGCATCATGGTTGGCTCCATGTCCGGTAGTGTCGTCGCGATGCTGGCTGGCGTCACTGACCACGTGGCCCATGGTGGTCCGATCGTCGCTGTTCTGGGCGCGGTTGATCATGTTGGCATGTTCTTCGTGGCCGTGATCATCGGTATCGCCATCTCAATGCTGATGCTGCAGATTCTTAAACCCAATCTAAACGCTGGACCTGAACTGGCAACCGCTAGTGCGGCACCGGAAGCGGCGACCGCAACCAAAGCCGTTGATCCCGCAACGGTTGCCCCAACCGCTGCCCCAACAGCACCAGAAGAAGCCGCTGAACCAGATTTCTCCATCAATGACTTAATGACCCCGGATAATATCTTGTTGGACGGTGATTTGTCTTCCAAAAATGAGGTGATCCAACGAATGGCTCAAAGCTTGACCGACAGCGGTCATGTCACTGATTTCGCCACCTTCAAACAGGCCATTGACGATCGCGAAGCGGAAAGCACCACCGGCATTGGCATGGGCATCGCCATTCCCCACGGTAAGTCCGCCGCCGTTAAACAAGCTGCTTTGGCCTTTGCCCGTAGCGAACAAGGTGTCGATTGGCAATCACTGGATGGCCAACCTGCCCATTTGATTTTCCTGATTGCTGTGCCCGAAGCCAGTCAAGGTGACCTACACCTGAAAATCCTGCAGAAGCTTTCACGCAAATTAATGGACGATGACTTCCGCGCCGCGTTGATGGCCGCGCCAGATAAAGCGACCATCCAAGATCTGCTCCGCGAAATGTAATACCAGCGGCGGTTGCCAAAACTGAGGTCAAGCGTCAGTCTTGCTGGACGAACAATCAAGTTGTTCAAAAACACATTGCAAATAAATAGCTAAACCCATGCAAAAAAGACTGATAACGCTCATAATAGAGTGGTGTCAGTCTTTTTTCAGTCGATGATTGATCACTTTGCGGCTGCGTCCAAGCAATCATCCCCGTTCAGCAGACCGACAGACCTCAACCCCGGAAAGGAGTCATCCCCTTGAATCAGCGTCAAAGAATTGCGCTTACTGCACTGGCCAACCATCCCGACTTTCTGACCACCAAACAATTGGCTGATCAGTTACAAAGTTCGGAACGGACCCTGCGTAACGACCTCCACGTGATTTCCGCGTACCTGACCGAACTGCAAACCGGCCTGACCCTTGAGCGTAAACAAGGAACCGGCATTCGTTTAGTCGGGACCCCGCGCGCCAAACAGCAACTCCAAGCTAGCCTGAACGGCACCGCGACTAACAATCAAGATCACGCCCGTTTGCAGCAATTATTGATTTTTCAATTGTTGCGCGTGCAAGTTCCCATCAGTATCGAGGAGTTGGCGGAGAAAGTCTTCGCCAATCGCCGCACCGTTCGCCACGAATTGACCCAATTACAACCCTTCGCGCAAAAGAATGGGCTGGAGATCATTTCCAAGCCGCGGCTAGGCACCTATATCGCCGGTCACGAACAACAGAAACGGCAACTACTGGTGCAAACTTTGCGCCAGATTCAGGCCAATGATCCGCAGGCCCCAACCTTGCAACATTTCTTCGCCCCGGAGCAGTTTCAAGTGGTCCAAAATGTGATTCGCGAAACCTTTAACGCCAGGCAATTGCCGCTCCCACCTGAAGTCGCCAACGTGGATATCCACGTCTATTTCATGTTGGAGCGCATGAAACAAGGCCAGACGGTGCAACTTAGCGCCGAAGAAAATGCGGCGGTGGCTGATTCACCGGCGCAAGCCCTCAGCGGCCAAATTCTGGCCCAATTGGCGGACATCTATCCCCTGGCCTTCTCGCCCGATGAAATCAATTATTTGGCCTTACGTCTCGCTAATTTCTTCGCCAATTCCCCGGCAACCGGCCGGTTCGAACCGGAGGCCCAGGCCTTGACCAGCTATTTGATTGCCCAGGTCCAACAACTCTTGGCCTTAGATCTAAGCGACGATCCCAGCCTCCGCCAGAATTTGATCAATCACCTTTCCTCCAGTTATTTCCGGCTCAATTATGGCCTACCCATTGCCAATCCCCTGACACCCACGATTTTCAACACCTATCCCCAACTGTTTCTGGTCATTCAGTTAAGCTTAGAGAACTTCTTTCAGAAGTCCGACCTGTTCGTACCCGCTGAGGAAGTCGCCTACTTAACGATTCACTTCCAAGCGGCGGTAGAACGCCAAGATCATCAGAAAAGTAATCGCTATCAGGCACTGCTGGTCACGGGCTATTCGAAGGCCATGGCCACCTTTATTGAGGCCCGTTTACAACGAGAACTACCAGAACTGCAGATCAAAGATATCTTAGAAAATCAGCCGCACATACAGTGGCCTCACCTGGACCAGATCGATCTGATCATTAGTACTGTGCCCTTAGCCGATCCAGGCAAACCAGTTGTGCAAATTTCACCCATGATCACTGATCAGGACCTCAGCATCTTGACGAAATACTTGCTGGAACACGTCCCGCAAAAACATCTGCAAACTTTCGATCTGGCCCATTTCACCGCGCCAAGTTTGGTTTTTCCTCAACTTGAGCTCTCTGAGCCCGAGGAAATTCTCAAGAAGCTGGCGCAAAACCTTGTGGACAACAACTACGCCACCAGCGCCTTTGCCCACTCGGTTTTGTTACGGGATCAACGAGGCGGCACCAATGTCGCGCCCCTGATCACCCTGCCCCATGGCGACCCCCACGAGGTCAAGATTTCCACGTTGTCCATCGCTACCTTAGCGCGACCCGTTCAGTGGCAGGGTGAGGCAATTCAGTTGGTGATCTTATTGGCGATCAAACAGCAAGACCTCAAGGACCCCGAGTTCCGTAAATTATTCGCGGTGATCCATTACTTGGAAGCTCAACCGCAGCGCTTGACCAGTGTTTGGGCCAGTCGTTCACCGTTGGCGCTGATCAAACAATTGTCCCAATATGAATGATCAGCACTAATGACCTGAATGGCCAGCGCGACTTGGACAGCTCAGCCCACTAGAAAAGACCACCTCGGATGAGGTGGTCTTTTCGTCATGCTAATGACTTAAGCTTGACGCTAGTCGAACTTATTTAGGATCGAAACTTGATTTAGGACCCTCATATTCATCGCGGATGATTTGTGCCATATCAGCGATCAATGGTTCTTTAGGGTTCGTGATCGTACAGTTATCTTCGTAAGCCAATTCAGCCAAACGATCTGCTGCGCTTTCGATATGTTCCTTCGTGACGCCTTGTTCCTTCAAGGACATCTTAACGCCAACACTTTCAGCTAATTCAATGATTGCTTGGATCAAAGCATCAACTAATTCAGCGGTTGTATTGCCCTTCAAGCCGACATAACGAGCAACTTCAGCGTAATCTTCGTCAGCGCGGAAGTAGTTGTACTTCGCCCAAACGGCACGTTTTGTTGGTACTAAGGAGTTGTAACGAATGACGTGAGGCATTGTGATCGTGATTACCCGGCCGTGAGGGAGATGGAATTCCCCGCCAAGTTTGTGGGCGATCGAGTGGTTGATCCCTAACAGCGCGTTGGCAAAGGCCATCCCTGCCATCGTTGAAGCATCATGCATCGCTTCACGGGCTTCTTGGTCGCCATCATAACTAGCTTTCAAGTTTTCGAAAACTAACTTAGCGGCTTGCAAGCTTAAACCACGAGTATAGTGAGAAGCCATGGTTGAAACGAAACTTTCCAGTGAGTGGCAAAGGACGTCCAAGCCAGAGTCAGCGACAACGGTCTTTGGAACTGATTCGATGAATTTACTATCAACGATCGCCACATCTGGTGTCAAGGCATAGTCAGCCAAAGGGTACTTGATGTTGGTTTCGCTATCGGTAATAACGGCGAATGGTGTTACTTCAGACCCAGTCCCAGAAGTTGTTGGTACACAGATCAACTTGACCTTGTCCAAGTTAGGGAACTTGTAAGTCCGTTTCCGGATATCCATGAATTTCTGTTTAGCGCCCCAGAATGATGCGTCTGGTGCCGTGTAGAATAACCACATCCCCTTAGCAGCATCCATGACAGAGCCACCACCAACAGCGACGATCGCGTCTGGTTTGAAGGAACGCATCATTTCAGCGCCCTTGAAAACAGTGTTGGTTGAAGGATCTGGTTCAACGTCAACGAACCGTTGGGTTGTGACAGGTTCTTGGCGACGGTGCAAAGTCCGTTCGACCATGTCAACATAACCAAATTTATCCATTGAAGGGTCCCCTACGATGAAAACGCGTTTCAAGCCTTCCATTTTTTCAAGGTAGGTGATGGAGTTTTTTTCAAAATAGATTTTGGGAGGCAACTTTACCCATTGCAGGTTGTTCCGGCGCATTGCCACTGTTTTGATGTTCAGTAAGTCGAACGTCCCAACGTTATGAGAGATCGAGTTATGACCCCATGAACCACAGCCTAAGGTCAAGGATGGGATCATGTTGTTGTATAAGTCACCGATACCGGCAACAGAAGTTGGTTGGTTGACCAAGATCCGAGAAGCTTCCATTTCCACGCCGTATTCAACAGCCAAATCTTCGTTACGAGTGTGGATCCCAGCAGAGTGACCCATCCCGCCTAAGTGCAACATTTCGTGAGCCAACTTGAAGGCTTCTTCAGTTGAATGAGCTTTCAACAAAGCCAAAACTGGTGATAACTTCTCCCGTGATAATGGGTATTCGTCGCCAACACCATCGATCGCAGCGATGATCACAACGGTATCATCGGGAACCTTGATGCCAGCCTTGCCAGCGATCTCAACTGCGGAATGACCAACGATCGTTGGGTTGACCGCATGTTTTTCTTTGCTGATCACAACATCGGAGATCTTCTTGACTTCCGCTTTGTTTGGAACGAAGGCATGTTGGGCCTTGAATTCAGCAACAACTTGGTCGTAGATTTCTTCATCAACGATCACCGCTTGTTCTGAAGCACAGATCATGCCATTATCGAATGATTTCGACAAGATCAAATCGTTGACTGCTTGTTTGATGTTCGCGGTTTTTTCTAGGTAAACAGGCACGTTACCAGAACCAACGCCCAAGGCTGGCTTACCAGTTGAATAAGCTGCCTTGACCATGCCAGGGCCGCCAGTTGCTAAAACAGAAGCAACGCCTGGGTGATTCATCAATGTTTGCGTCGCTTCAATGCTTGGTGTTGGGATATAGCCCAATGCGCCAGCAGGCAAGCCCGCTTCGACTGCAGCAGCTTTCAAGCTTTCCAAGGCAGCGGCCGAACTCTTTTGAGCGCCAGGGTGGAAGGCGAAGATGATTGGATTACGTGTCTTGATTGCGATCAAGGCCTTGAACATTGTTGTTGAAGTTGGGTTGGTAACTGGGGTAACCCCAGCTAAAACACCCAGAGGTTCAGCAATCTTAACCAAGCGGTGTTCTTCATCACGTTCGATGATACCGACTGTCTTGTCATGTTTGATCGAGTTCCAGATTTCTTCAGTCGCGAACATATTCTTGACCGCTTTATCTTCGTAAACGCCCCGGCCAGTTTCTTCAACGGCTAATTTAGCCAATTTCATATGGTCATTCAACCCACCGATCGCCATTTGGTGAACGATATGGTCGATTTTTTCTTGGTCGAAAGTCTTTAAGACTTTGAGGGCTTCGTTGGCTTCTTTAACTAAGCCATCGACCATGACTTGAACTTCATTAACTTCAGTTTCTGGTTTAGGTGCAACTTTTGTAGGCATTTGATATCCTCCTAATGTTTTTCACATTTTCGTTATCCATTTCACAAAAATTATATTACACTATTCTGAGCCAAAAGTAAATAGATTTCTGTGAAATGATTCACCGATTTTCAAAAAAGTTTGGTTGTGAGTTGTCGCTTCAGTGATACCAAGGCATTCAGCGATGATTGCGCAAAAAGAATTTGTTTGACCAACGGGGAAATAAAGCGTTTCAAGTTTGTCACCAAACAGATTTTCCCGACTGTTTTGGCGCCAATTCATGATTTTGTAAGCGGATCAATAAAATGATGATACACCTATTTTGCTTTGTTTTCACTAAAAAAATAGCGTTGACCAAGAAAAAAATTCTTGGTCACGCTATTGATCGACTTACTTCTGATCGGAATCGTCTGGATTTGAGTCATCGTGCTTGTCTGACCCATCTTCAACTGATTTAGTGGCGTCATCAACGGCCGCTTCCTTGTCAACCGTCGTTTCGGTTGACGCGGTTGCTTCCTCTGTCGTTTCATCAGGTGTCACTTCAGCCTTAGCCGCCGTGACTGTCCGAATGGCTGAACGATTGAAGGTCAGGAAAATCCCGTCCGCATCCAAAACTACTGTGCCTGCCGCGTCATCGATTGAATCGATCTTGGCGTGCATGCCACCGATCGTCACCACGTCATCGCCTTTTTTCATGCCTTTAAGCATTTCTTGACGTTGATTCTGTTGTTTCTTACCTGGTCGGATCATCGTAAAGTACATTACGACGAACATCAGAACGATCATAATGATGAAATAGCCTGAGCCACCAGCACCTGCGGAACTTGCCGCAAAAATTTGTAAATTATTCAATTCTCCACCTCGTTATTAATAAACTACTATATACTGTACCAAAGCTGGGCCAGAAGTTCCAGCGCTTTCAACTTAAAAATTGCGGGCATTTTTCTGATTAAAGCCATATTTCTCGAAAACTTCTTCACGGAAATCCAAAAGTGTGTCGTCCATGATCGCTTCCCGGACCTGTTGCATCAAGTGTAACAGGAAATAAAGGTTATGATATGAGGTCAGGCGCAAACCAAATGTTTCATCAGCCTTGAACAGGTGGCGCAAATAAGCGCGACTGTAATTACGACAAGTATAACATTGGCATTCCTCATCCAATGGTCGGAAGTCATGGGCATAAATCGCGTTCTTGATCACGACGCGTCCGGCGGAGGTCATGCATGTGCCATTGCGGGCGATCCGAGTCGGCAAGACACAGTCAAACATATCCACGCCGCGAATCACCCCATCAATCAGGGAATCGGGCGAACCTACGCCCATCAAATAGCGTGGCTTATTGGTCGGCAACAGAGGTGTCGTGAATTCCAACATCTCATTCATTTCAGGCTTGCTTTCCCCAACGGATAAGCCGCCGATCGAGTAACCGGCGAAGTCCATCGAAGTTAAATCAGCGGCGCTTTGCTTCCGCAGATCCTTGAACCCGGCTCCTTGAACGATCCCAAATAAACCTTGCGTATCCGGATTACGATGGGCTTTCAACCCACGCTCCGCCCACCGGCTAGTCCGTTCGATCGACTTTTTAACATAGTCATAACTCTCATAATACGGCGGGCATTCGTCAAGGCTCATCATGATATCCGGGCCTAAGTCGTTCTCGATGCCAATGGCTTTTTCCGGAGAGAGGAACAACTTTTCCCCGCTTAAGTGGCTGCGGAAATGAACGCCCTCTTCGGTGATATCACGGATCTTGGCCAACGAAAAGACTTGAAAGCCGCCGGAATCAGTCAAAATTCCCTTGTCCCAGTTCATAAACTTATGGAGACCGCCAGCTTCTTTGACGATTTCCGGGCCAGGCCGCAGCCAGAGATGATAGGTATTGGACAGAATCACCCCCGCGCCCATTTCATCTAGTTCCTCAGGTGAAATCGACTTAACGGTGGCCTGCGTGCCCACAGGCATAAACATCGGCGTAGGGAAAGTCCCATGTGGCGTGATCAGTTCGCCTAGCCGAGCGCCAGTGTGCTTTTCGGTTTTGATCAATCGGTATTGAATCGGTGAAGTCATGAAGTGCTCCTTTACTTGATAAACATCGCGTCGCCAAAGCTGATAACTCAGCTAAAGGCAGTGTAAGTACTACTTTGGTGCCATCTCTTACTTCTCACTGACTAAAATAGTAATATTGACCGATCACGCGGGCCAACCTATCCTAAAATAATCGCAACTAATAGTATATACCAGAAAAACAAAAAATCCTACCTCAATCGTAATTGCATTGACAATCGTAATCGCCTATAAATCTCGAGACATTTTTCGCATCCTTTGCTTGTAAGCACGTGTAACACGTGTTATACTATCTCTTGTCGGGAGGTACGTGCACATGCCCATGACACAAAAACAAATGATTAAGTTGCTTACTCGCCACGGCTGGTCTCAAACGAGCGGCGGCAAGGGCTCCCATGTCAAAATGGAAAAGTCTGGCAAGCGACCAATCACGATTCCGCACGGAGAACTCAACAAGTATACCGAACGTGGAATCAAAAAGGAAGCTGGCCTATAAGCTGGCTTCTTCCTGCCCAGAAAGGAGCTTATCATGTTAGCAACTTATCCCGCTTTATTTTATTACGATGATTCAGAATTGATGAAATACTTCGTTCACTTCCCCGATTTTGACAGCACTGGTACTCAAGGCAAAGATATCTCAGACGCCATGTTTATGGCGTCTGATTGGTTGGGCATGATGCTTGCTTCAATGATTGAAGATGACCAGCCATTGCCAGTCCCATCAACGATCAACAACTTGTCGTTAGCTGGTGATGACCCCTTCAAAGATGACCCTGGCTTTGCAACCTATGATCTTTCTAAATCATTCATTTCTTTGGTCTATGTGGATGTATCCAAATATCTCAGTGATATGGAACCCGTCAAAAAAACCCTCACGATTCCTAAGTGGGCGGACCAGGCGGGTAGGAAACTGCGCATCAACTTCTCGCAAACCCTAACTGAAGCAATCGCAGAACGAGTTTCAAATAAAGACTAAGATCTTCACCTAAAAAACACCATCATTTTTTGACAGTTTTCTTTAGAATTAATTTGAACATCAAGAACGAATAGAAAAACCAATTGATGGAACCGTGTACTAGCAGGCCATTAAATCTACCTGATTGATCGCTGACACTCAGATAAAATTGATTCTAACTGATGCCGCGAGGATACGTAAGTGATTGAATGGCGCCACGATGCCAAACGAATAGGTCCCACAGCCGTTCCGATCAAGAACCAGAAATCTCGGATTTTATCAAACCAAACAAACAACAAGAATTCAAGACCCACAAATCAACAAACGCACTTAACCCTTGGCTATATTGGGTTAAGTGCGTTTGTTTCTTCTGACAGTTGATTTACTATTTACTTGATAAACATCGCGTCGCCAAAGCTGAAGAAACGATAGCGCTCATTAATGGCGTGTTGATATGCGTTTAGAATTGTCTCGCGACCTGTGAATGAGGCCACCAGCATCACCAAAGTCGATTTTGGCAAATGGAAATTGGTGATAAAGGCATCAACCGCCTTCCATTGGTACCCTGGCTTGATGAAAATGTCGGTCCAACCGCTATCGGCCTTGAGCTGACCATCGAATTTGGTCGCTACCGTTTCCAAAGTTCGAATCGAGGTCGTCCCTGTCGCGATGATCCGCCCGCCGTTAGCCTTGACCTCATTCAAAGTCGCCGCCGCTTCAGGACTGAATTGATAGAACTCGCTGTGCATTTGATGATCTTCAATATTATCCTCAGAAACAGGGCGGAAGGTGCCGAGGCCAACATGAAGCGTTAGATAAACCAGCTTGACGCCTTTATCTTGAACCTTTTGCAAAAGTTCTTTGGTCCAGTGTAGCCCGGCTGTCGGTGCCGCCGCGGACCCTAATGCCTTGGCGTAAACGGTTTGATAACGATCGGGATCATCCAACTTCTCCTTGATATAGGGTGGTAATGGGGTTTCGCCCAACTTTTCCAAGATCTCTAAGAAAATCCCGTCATAATCAAAATGGATCATCCGGCCGCCGTGTTCCAATTCGCCGGTGACCGTCGCAGTCAATTCGCCATCGCCAAAAACAACCTTAGTGCCGATCGGTGCTCGTCGCGCCGGCTTCATCAAAGTTTCCCAGTCATCGCCTTCGGTATTCCGCAGCAACAAGACTTCTTCATGGCCGCCAGTTTCCGGCTTGATGCCGTATAAGCGCGCGGGCATGACTTTGCTATCATTCATGACCACGGCATCGCCAGGATTAAGTTGATCAATGATCTGATAGAAATGCTGATCTTGCATTTCGCCAGTCCGATGGTCCAAAACTAACAAACGGGATTCATCCCGCTTAGCAATCGGCGTTTGCGCGATTAATTCTTCCGGTAAATCGTAATCAAAATCTTCAGTTGTTAACATTCTTTTGTCTGCCTCTTTTTTCTACTTGAAATCTTCAGGGATCGGCCGGTGCAAGTGTTGAAACGCCTTGGGGGTAACCATACGCCCGCGACTGGTCCGTTTCAGGAATCCCTGTTGCAACAAAAACGGCTCGTACATGGTCTCGACCGTCTCAACATCCTCGCCGATATTGGCGGCGATCGTTTTCAGTCCGACTGGACCACCTTGATATAATTCGATCATCATCACCAACAGACGGCGATCGACTTGATCCAATCCTTCCGAGTCAACGCTTAATTGAGTCAACGCTTGATCCGCCAATGTTTGGTCGATCGAAGTTTGGTGGGCCACTTCGGCGAAATCACGCACCCGTTTCAACAAACGGTTGGCCACTCGGGGCGTCCCCCGTGACCGTAAGGCGATCTCATGGGCAGCATCTGTAGTGATCGCTGTTTGCAAAACCGCCGCCGACCGGGTCACGATCTCCTGTAAGGCCGCCGTTTGATAAAAGTCCAGCGGCGCTAAGATCCCGAAACGATCACGCAATGGTGCTGATAACAAGCCCGCCCGCGTCGTTGCGCCGATCAAAGTGAACGGTGGTAGCGGGAAGTGGACAGGGTGCGCCGTCGGTCCCTGCCCGACAATGATATCCACGTAAAAGTCTTCCATGGCGGAATATAAGGTCTCCTCCACCGCCCGCGGCAGCCGATGGATCTCATCAATGAACAAAACATCCCCGGGTTGCAGTTCACTTAACACGGACAGCAGGTCGCCAGATTTCTCAATGGCCGGCCCGGAAGTTGTCCGCAGGTGGACTTGCAACTCATTGGCGATCACAAAGGCTAATGTCGTCTTCCCTAACCCCGGCGGACCAAACAGTAAGACATGATCCAGGGCCTCTTGACGTTTTTTGGCCGCTTCGATATAAACCGTCAGCTCGCGTTTGATCTTGTCCTGACCAATATATTCGTTCAAAAAATGGGGGCGTAATGATAATTCGGTTGCCGCTTCCACAGCATCTTCGGCTTGACTATCGACCAAGCGTTCATCTCCCACTAGCGCCAACTCCTTTCTACAAAACTCATTTCATTTCTTATTTGCTGAGTAGCCGGAGTCCTTCGCGTACGTAAACATCCGGTGTTTTCGCATTAAGTAACGCTAATTTAGGTTCGATCCGTTGCAACTCACGGGCGGAGTAGCCCAACGCTTGTAAGGCGGCTAAACCATCCTGCAAAGTTTGATCATTGGTGGGTGCAAACAAGTCCTGATTCAAATCAGTGGTCATTTCTGGCGTGATCTTGATTTTATCCTTCAGATCCAGAATGATCTGTTGCGCGGTCTTCTTGCCAACACCAGGGAATTTCGTCAGGAATTTGACATCCTCATTGGCAATAGCGTTCAACAAACCGCTGTGATCATCCGCCGCCAAGATCGCCATCGCGCTTTTCGGACCGATACCTGAAACACTGGTCAGCCGTTCAAACAAACTCTTTTCCGCCTCATCCACAAAGCCGTACAAAACTTGTTCACTTTCGCGAATGACTTGCTGAACGTAAATTGTCGCCGTCTGCTGCAACTGATACTTGAACGGATTGCCGACTAACAAGCGATAGCCCACGCCGCCCAGTTCCAAAACTAAATACTCCGGCTTGATCACGGTGACCTGGCCAGTTAAATACTCATACATGTGATCCCTACTTTTCTGTTGACCTTGCTAGTCTTAGCATTGTAGCACAAAAGAAATCGTGACCACAAGCCCAGTCGTGGTGAGGATGTGGGCGTCGATTTCTGAGACTGCTGGCAAAAGCAGCTTGGTCGCCACCTGCGCAACCTGGGGTGCGACTTGCCAGCCGGTCCAGTCGGATTTGGCTAATCACCGGACCAGGATTGATGTGGATCTTGGATTCGTTTGAACATTTTCTGGAGATCTTGATTGTTGAAATGGACCAGGACGGGGCGGCCATGTGGGCAATTAAAGGGGTTCTCCGTTTGCGCCAGGTCATGAAGCAGTTGCTTGGCCTGAATCGGCTCCAAATGATGGTTGGCCTTGATCGACAGCTTGCAAGACAACATGATCGCGGCCTTCTCCCGAAAATGGGCGACGCTGATCTGCCCATCGCCTAAGAAGTAGTCGATCATTTCCCGAATCAACTTCTCCTCTTGACCTGATTGGAACCAGACGGGATGGCTATGCAAAATAAAGGTATTTTCACCGAAATCTTCCAGCGCTAGCCCAACATCCGCCAGCAGCGCTAAATGCGCCTTGATCTGAACATAATCACTGGCGGGGTAAGTCAACACCAGTGGGACCAACAAATTCTGTTGGTCTTGCGCCACTTGCCCGAAACTGACTCGGAATTGCTCGTACTTGATCCGTTCTTGGGCGGCGTGTTGGTCGATCAAATAGAAACCATCATCGCTTTCCGCCACTAAATAGGTGCCATGGATCTGCCCCAAATAACGCAACTCCGGGAAACGACGCTGAGTAGCAGCCGGTGGTTCTGTGGGCACTGTTTGCGCTGATTTGGCGCCAATCGTTGCGGATACTGGTGGTGTGTCGGTGGTGTGTCCGCTATTTTCCTCAGTTGTTGGCACAAACGCCGCCGCCGTTGAGTTCTGATGGCGCTGGTTCGGTTGCGTTCCTGTCGCCGCGAACGCTCGCGGCTGCTCATCTGCTTGGAGCCAAGCATCCCAACGCGCTAATGCCGTTGGATTTTGGAAAATATTGCTGACCGGTTCACTGGTGTCTAATTTTGCCGCGCCAAAACTGGTCGGTGCGGGATCCGCCGGCGTCGTGGCCGCGCTGGTCGCTTCGGTCGAGGGCACTTGATCCTGATCAGCTTGATAAGCCGGATCGCTCTCAGAAACCTGTGGCTCAGATTTGTCCGTTTTGGTGGGGTCAACTTGATCCGCTTGCCGGGAACTGCCCGTTGGCAATGCCGTTGGCGTGGAAGGCATTGCTGGCGTGACTGACGGGAAATCTGTTGGTTGGGTCTTTGATGCCTTCCCGCGGTCTTCGAATCCAGTGGTTTGACTAGCGCGCTGCAAATCGATTTGTAACTGTTCAAGGTCAACTTTAGGCTGATGGCTCCGCAAATTAGTCAAAGCATCGGGAATCAAGTCGACCGACCCTAAAACTTGGCGAACGGTTTGCGTCACCAAATTAGTCAACTCAGGTTCTTTACTGAGCCGGACCTCACGCTTGGTCGGATGAACATTGACATCGACTAGGAGCGGATCCATCGTGATCGCGATCACCGCCACCGGATAACGACCGACCATCAATTTTGAACCGTAGCCTTTGATCAGGGCTTTATTTAATTCGTAATTGCGAATATACCGACCGTTGATCAGAAAAGACAAATAATTCTTGCTCGACCGGGTCACAGCCGGTCGCGAAATGTACCCACTGATAGTAAAATCGAGATTTTTGCCTTGGATCGGCAGTAATTCCTTGGCGACGGGCAGCCCATAAAGTCCGGCGATCACTTGTTGAAGATCACCACTGCCTGTCGTGGTCACCAACTCACGGCCGTCATTGACCAAGGTGAAGGCGACCTGGGGGTAACTCAAGGCAATCCGATTCATGATATCCGCGGAATGACGTAATTCCGTCGCCAGTGACTTTAAATACTTCAAGCGCGCCGGCGTGTTGTAAAACAAATCAGCCACCGTCATCGTCGTTCCTTGAGGATGGCTCGCCGGTTCGATTTGACCATCTTCACCGGTGATCGTCATCCGCCGGCCCGCGGCAACCGCACCGTTGCTGGTCGTTAAAGTCACGCGGGCGACTGAAGCGATACTGGCCAAGGCCTCACCGCGAAAGCCCAACGAATGGATCTTAAACAGGTCTTCGCGAGAACTGATTTTACTGGTGGTGTGTCGCAAAAAGGCGATCTGCAAGTCTTCTGGATCGAAACCCGAGCCATTATCGATCACCTGGATCTGTTTCAAACCTGACTCTGCTAAGAAAACTTGAACCTTGGTAGCGCCGGCGTCAATGGCGTTCTCAACCAATTCTTTAACGACCGACGCTGGCCGCTCGATAACCTCACCAGCCGCGATTTGATTACTTAATAAGGCTGATAATTGATGGATTTTTCCCATTTACACCCCTCGCTTCATTCGTGTTGCCGTATTGCCGCATTGCTAAAATGATGACGATTACTAAAATGACTTTTCTCGAAAAAATTGTAGCTGGACCGCCGAAACTATCGGCAACATCGGCTAATGATCAGTGGTGAGATCCGTCGCCGTCCGTGGTCTCAGCCTGATCGTTGTTGGGTGTGGCCACCAATTGTTGCCAATGATCAACTAGATTCAGCGCCTTTAATGGTGTTAACTCACTGATGTCCACCGCCGCTAATTCGGCTTGCAAGTTCTGGAGCGCGACTGGAATGGCCGCTGGTTGCGGCTGAACCACTGGCTCGGCGACAGTATCGGCCAAATTAAAGAGCGGGATCTGGGTCGCCACCACACCGTCGCCGCCCAAGTCATTGCCTTCCGCCTCCAACACTTGCAAGACTTTACTGGCACGTTTGATCACCGCCGTTGGCAGACCGGCCAACTGTGCCACATGAATCCCATAGGATTTATCCGCAGGTCCTGGCAGCACTTGATGCAAGAAAATCAAGCGACCGTGATCTTCAGTGGCGCCAACATGGACATTGCGCAAGCGCGACAACCGCTCGGCCAACTGAGTCAGTTCATGGTAATGCGTTGAAAATAGTGTTTTCGCGCCTAAATGGTCATGAATATATTCAATGATCGCGTCAGCCAAAGCAATGCCGTCATAAGTCGCCGTGCCGCGGCCCAGTTCATCAAACAGCAAAAGACTGCGCGATGTGGCTTGGCTCAGGGCATGATTAGCTTCTTTCATTTCGACCATGAAGGTACTTTCCCCGGAAATCAGGTCATCCGCCGCGCCGATCCGCGTAAAAATTTGATCAAAAATGGGGAGTTCCGCCTGATCTGCCGGCACGAAGCAACCGATTTGGGCCATGATCACGATCAGCCCAACTTGGCGCATATAGGTGCTTTTTCCGGACATATTGGGCCCCGTGATCAAAAGAATTGTGGTGGCCTCATCCATTTGCAAAGAATTGGGGATAAAACCATTGGCGCCCAGTACTTTCTCAACTACCGGGTGCCGGCCTTTGACGATGTTGATGTTCTGATCCGTCATGGTCAACGTGGGCCGCACATAATGTTCCCGCTCACTCACGACCGCGAAGCTCTGTAACACGTCTAAGGCAGCCAAAACTTTAGCCAAATCTTGGATCTGCTCTGTCGCGGCTTTGACCTGCTCACGCACATCGACGAAGAGTTCATGTTCCAATTGTGTCGATTGCTCCTGCGCTTGCAAAATAAAAGCTTCGTGGTCTTTTAGTTCAGGCGTAATGTAGCGTTCGGCGTTGACCAAGGTTTGCTTACGCTGATAGCGATCCGTTGGCACCAACTGTTTATTGGCGTTGGTCACTTCAATATAGTAGCCGAAAACGCGGGTATAACCGACCTTCAGCGTGCTGATTCCAGTGGCCTTGCGTTCCTTGGCCTCAAGTTCAGCCAGCCAGCCTTTGCCGTTTTCCATCGCGTCACGATATTGATCCAATTGGTCATTATAGCCCGCCTTGATCACATGACCTTCCGTGATTGAAATTGGCGCATCCTCATCAATCGCGTCGGTGATCAGACCCCGGATCTCGGGCAAGTCATCCAACTGGTCGCGGTAATGATCCAACGCTGTCCCCCGAAGCTTTTGCAACTGGGTAATGATCAGCGGTACTTGCGCCAAAGAATTGCGCAATTGAATCAGGTCCCGACCGTTGGCGCTACCAAAGGCGATGCGGCCAGCCAAACGTTCCAGATCGTAAACCTTCTGGAGCGCCTCCTGCAAGGCGATCCGATCAAAATAATGATTGATCAACACTTGGACTGCATCCTGCCGCGCGTTCAACTCGGTCTCGTCCAACAAGGGCCGATTCAGCCACTGTTTGAGCAGGCGCCCTCCCATGGCTGTTTTGGTTTTGTCCAATAACCAAAGCAAGGTGCCATCCCGCTTACCTGTGCGCAGGGATTGAAAAATTTCCAAGTTGGCCTTGACGGCGTGATCCATCCGCAGAAATTGATCGACCTGATAGGCCTCGGCAATCTGCAAATGCCCTAACGACCGTTTCTGCGTCGCTAATAAATAGCTGATCAACGCCTTAAGCGCACTTTTTTCCGCCGGCAGGGTCAAGCGCTGGGCCGTATAACTAAATTCACTGGAATTCTTGACCTGAGTATTCTCGGATAATAAGAGACCTAATTTGGTGAACGTGGCCTGATCAGCGGCGGGCACCGTCGCATCGATCACGATCTCCTTGGAATTCAAATTAAGGACCTCGTTGAGGACTTCGTTGAAATGGCGCAGCTGGGTCACGCGCACTTCGCCCGTCGTCAGATCCGCATAAGCTAACGCGTAATGACCGTTGGCAACGTGGAGCGCGGCCAAATAATTATTTTGTTTGGCCGCGCTGGGATCCTGATCCATCATGGTCCCCGGCGTGATCAATTGAATGACTTCACGTTTGACCATGCCTTGAGCTAATTTAGGATCTTCCATTTGCTCGCAGATTGCGACTTTATAGCCTTTATCGACCAGAATATCAATATAGTTCTGGGCTGCGTGGTGGGGGACGCCACACATGGGAATTGGATCCTGAGCGCTCTTATTTCGGGCGGTCAACGTCAATTCTAGAATCTGCGAGCCCTTGATCGCATCATCATAAAACAATTCGTAAAAATCACCGATCCGATAAAATAAAAACGTATCCGGATAATCTTTCTTGATCGCCAAATACTGCTGCATCATTGGCGTATCTTTGGTTTTCTGTGGCATAGACACTCCCCTAACTAGTCCATCAGTGGTCGATCAGGTGTAATGCTGATCAGTTTGATTTGTTTAGCGTGACCCGTTTGTTCGTCAATCTCCAAATAACAGCCATTCAACTGGCCTGGTCCGCTGGTCGGTGTTTCGAAACGCGTTGGCAAATTCGTGCGAAAACGCTCGATCACGCGGTCACGACGCATCCCTAAGATTTCATTGTAAGGCCCCGTCATACCAGCGTCGGTCAAATAAGCGGTCCCCTCCGGCAAAATCCGCGCGTCATTGGTCTGAACATGAGTATGCGTCCCCAAGACAGCGGACAGGCGCCCATCCGTGTACCAGCCCATCGCCAATTTCTCACTGGTCGTTTCCGCGTGAAAGTCTAAGAGAATCACCTGACATTTTGCTTGCAGTTCTGCCAAAATCGTGTCAATCTTGGCAAAAGGATCATCAATATTGTCGAGGAAGACCCGCCCCTGCAAATTGATCACGCCCACGGTCGTTTGATTGACCTTGATCGTCGTAAAGCCACGTCCGGGCGTGGTCTGCGCCGGATAATTGGCCGGTCGGATCAATTTGGGCTCACTGTCGATAAAATCAAAGATCTCATCCTTATCGAACGTGTGGTTACCCATGGTCACCACGTCGGCGCCTGCCTGTAAGATCAGTTTGTAAAGCGCGCGGGTGATTCCCTTACCACGCGCGATATTTTCCCCGTTGACAACGGTCAACTGGGGCCGGTACTTGCTCTTCAATTTCGGTAAATAAGTTGTCAGCATTTGTTGGCCGATTTCGCCCATGACATCGCCGATAAATATGACTCGCATCGCTTTTGCCTCTTTCTATAATACGTTCAATTTTACCATAAAACGCCCGCTTAAAACAGGGGACGCCGTGACCAGATGATGAAGCGTCCTCGTCGTCAGCGAATTGCACGCCCCCACTCAAAACTTTACCAACGGACAAAGTGGCCAGGTTTCCCGCAACGAAGAGCCGACTATTGACAGCATCACGCCGCGACCAACAAAGTGGGGCAGTCAGTCGCCTGTCACACGAATAAAAAAACCAGCGGACGCAGCCGCTGATCGAATAAGTGCAATCACAATAAGATTCAAAATGAGGTTCGATTCAAAAAAATAAAGGCTAGCAAGGACGACACGGAGGAAAAATTATTTTTCGCCACGCCACCCGACAATGTCGGCCGACGTAAATGGCGCGTCAATGGGTTCCCCGTAGATTCGTTCATAGGCAGCCACTTTTTGACGGTGGTCTTCGGCCATCATCGCCTGACTATTTTCGTCAATGGATTTGGCGGGATCGGGGTAAATTGGCGGTAACACATGAACCACATAGCGGACCTGGTTGAATTCATCATTATCTGGTTTGCCCAAATCCTGCATTTCAACGAAGAGCGAAATAATCGGCACCTGAAAGCGCGCCGCATAGTAATAGCTCCCGCGCTTCAACGGCCGCGGGCGCCGATAATTGAACCACATTTCCTGCTCAGGATAAATCAGGACCAGGTTATTTTGTTCAAAGATCCGCTGCAACAAGCCAGGAAACGTGCGGCCCATATAGTGCAAACTTTGGCCAATCGGTAGAATATCGGCATAATTCATTAAGAAGCCGATCAGGCCAGTCATCCGCAAATTGGTCGGTTGGCTGACTACGAATAAGCGAGCGTGACTACCGCGATAGACCGCCTTGCGCACCGCGGTGTTGTCCAAAGGATTGAAATGATTGCTAGTGATGATGCCCCCACCGCTGATTTGTTTGAGATTAGCGAGACCAACGACTTCTGTCTGCCGATTCAACCAATTTGTCGCCAAACGCATGAAGGCACGGCCTAGATGGTTTTTCCAATGATATTTACTTGTGGGTAAGGCGGCGAGATAATCCTGAAGCAGCTGATTCTCAGCGGCCGGACTTAGTTGGGGATCATCGACTTCGACCTTATCGTTGAACCGACCTTCCGCCACGGCTTGCTCGATATTATTGATCACCGCCTGTTTGTTTCCGCCAATAATCATAATCGAATCGCGCCTCCCTCTGCGGCAACTTTCGTGAAGGTCACAGGGGTGGCGGGAATACTGCTGATCCGTTCAACTAAGAGTGACTTCTTGGCTTGATCGTGCTTGATCTTCTGGGCGGCATAGTTCGCCTTGAACGCCGCGATTTCCTCGTAGTAGGGACTCATTTTCGCGTATTTCCAAAACTCATCCTCAAACGGAATTTCGTCATAACACCAAGGTTTACCGAACAAATTGAAGTGAATAATCGCCGGCAACGCTAATTTGATTTCCGCCAAAATATATTCAGTCTGGGCATTCCACTTTGGTGAGAGATACAGGGTTTTGCCAGCGCAGATGGCATTGAGGTAGTCTTGGTCAGGCGCGATCAATTCGAAATGATATTGATTGAGTAACGCGAGAAACTTGGCGCTAAAATGCTGCGCCCGCAAAGCGGCCAGGTCCATCAACAGCACGCCGGAATTGACATAATGATCGGGATCAACGCCGATGGCTTGCTCCGCGTAACGCCGCGGCTCAGGATGATTACAAATAAAGGCATCTGGAATCGCGCCGATCACATTTGTGCCCAGATCCGTCTCAAACAACGGCGTCAGATCCTGAGTCACGATCGTATCGGCGTCTAAATAAATGGCCCGCTGATATTGCGGAAAGAGATCCGCGATGAACAAGCGGTAGTAGATCGTAAGGGTGAAATAATCCGCCCGTAATGTGTTTTTGTCGCCGTCAAAGCGATCATACAGATCGGCGGCCAACCCAACGAATTCAATCGTACAACTGGCCGGCACCAAGGCCCGCAATTTCTCTTGATTTTCAAGAGACAGTGTCTGGTACAAAACCGTAATTTGATAACTCGTGTCCGCGCCGCGATTACTCAGCAGCGACTGCAGGGTCACCGATAAGTACGGCGCGTATTTATCATCGATCCCGAAGAAGATCGGAATCATTTTCTGTGGTTGAGTCATTGACTTCCTCCTGAAACGCTTGATTGAGGTGCTGATATTGCTGATAAAGCTTGTCATAATCATGAAGCTCCAATTCACGATGGACCCGCTCAATCTCCCATGGCTTGATGGTTACGACTTGAAACCAAGGAAAGAAGCGAAAACTAGTCGTGAAATGTTGGAAAACAGTTTCAGGTTGAAGCTGATGTTGTTCATTAAATTTATCCGGCGCGATCCGCTTACGCGCGCTTAATTGGTTCAACGCCGACTGATCTGGCATGAACATCCAGGTCGTCTGACAACGTTGACGACAACGGGCAAACAAGCCGTCCTGCCGAATCAAGGCCAGGTTCAGCAGCAGCACCCCGGAGTTCAAATAATCAAATTGCCGCCAATTCTGATGGAAAAACCACTTACCATAATGGTCTAAGACCCCGACAAGTTCCACATCAGTTAAATCTTGCTCATAAAAATCCGTGAAACTGTGCCGACAGAGCACATCAGTATCCAAATACAAGACCCGATCTGGAATTGCCGGCAGCTGATCAGCGTAAAGGCGCAACATACAATTGGGTGTGAAATTTGTCTCCAGATTTGCCGTTGGCGGCTGAGCGGCCATTAGTTTAGTAATGTCAAATTTGACCACATTATTCGCAGGATTGCGTTGTTTGACTAATTGATCCAAAAAGGCGATGGCTTGATCACTCACCGGATAAAATGTCTGCTTCGTATTGCTGATCGTCGCGGTCAGCACATAGATCTGCAAACGATGACGTTTGGTGTGATCAAGTAAGGATAAGATCGACAGCAATAAACCGCGCGTCATTTTCTCATCGCCGCAGTATAAAATGTTCATTTAGCCTCACTCCCCTCTGGATTATTTGGTAAATAGCGATAATATTCGATGTTACTGGCATGACTCCGTTGTTCCATCTGCGCGGCCACCGCGTCGCGCAAGGCCGCCTGGCGCTCCTTACGCGAGCCCATTGTTGGGACAGCCAATGGCCCATCCACGAATACGGTCTGCCGCGGCTTTTTGCCCGCACCCCGACTTTGATAAGTTGTCGTTAACGTAAAAACCGGCGCCGGCGTAGCGATGGGATAATGGAATGCCGCTAACGGCAAGGGCCGAATTCCTGTGTAATAGGGCCAAACATGCCCTTCCGGATAAATCAATAAACATTTCTTAGCCGGGATGCTGGCTTGGACCGCCTGCTCGAACTGGCGAAATTGATGGCGATCCGTGGGAATCGGCAGCGCCCCACCAGCGGGCAAAAGTTTACCCACCACGGGGATGCCAAGATTCGCGGGACTGATGATTGCCGCAAACGGCCGTGTTTTCAGAAGTTGAAAGGGTGTGAAGGCATCGCCCATGGGTTGCGTATGATTGGCGTATAAATAAATCCCTTGGTGCCGATAAGGGCGCAAGACTTGCTGATTGGCAAAATGAACATGTGATCTCAATCGCGAATAGTAACACCCGTAGAGCCAAAAGCCGGCGCGAACCAACCGCCCCGATAACGCCGCGCCGATCCCCTGACGCTGGAACTGAAAATCAGCTGGCAACTGGTAATCCTGTTGCTCGCTAAAAACGAAATCGTCAGTGAACTTATCATAAAAAAGTGTGAGCCGCGGAGCTGATTTTTGCCTAGCCATCATCATCACCAGTCACAACGCGGTAAACATTATCGGCAATCCGATCCAAGTCCCCGTCAAAATCATATTGGTGGTTGGGACTGATATTGGTCACCAGCAAGAAATAGCCCACTAACTGGGTCACCAATAATTGAACGAAATTCCGAAACGCGTCCGCACTCTGCAAAGCTGGTCCCGGCCGAAATTCCCGCCAAACCTTCCGAATCACCCGATCTTGCTGGCCCGAAACAGCCTTCAAGACTGACTGTTTCAGTGCTTCATGCGTAATAAACTCAGACAGTAAGATCAACACCACTTCTTTGCTATCATACAAAAAATAAAAGCGCTCATGGGTAATTTCCCGCAGTGTTGTGCGCAAATGCCCTTTCACGAAGCTAATGTGTTGGATATTATTGAAGAAATCTGCGACATAAGTTGGAATCAAATTGTCCACGATGGGATCAATGATCTGATGAAGTAGATCCCGTTTACTGTGAAAATACTTAAACAGTACCGCTTGACTGACACCAGCCTTGCGGGCGATCGCCATGGTGCTGGTGCGCTCGTACCCCTGCTCTGAGAACAAGACAATCGCCGCGGAAAGCACTTTGCGCTGACTGGCCGGCATTTTGTTCGCGTCATACCAACGTTCCAGATCCGTTTCTATTTGTCCTTGCACGCTTGACCCTCCTTTCCGATTGATTACATTACTTGATTTCGCTTAATTTAGGAACACCAAACAAAGTAAGTAATCACTCACTCACCGAGTTTAGCGCAATTTTTCTGAAAATTCAATAGTCGCGACCACCATTTTCTCTGTGTTTTCTTTGGAGACTTATCCATATTTGCAATTAATACCGGTGATTCGCCGCCGACTGCATTCGCAACTTCTTCTGCAGAGTCTCATCACTAAAAATGTCCGCATCTCTTTGCCCACCAGCGTGGCCTGTTGCGGACCACAAAAAACCGTGACTGTAAGAGTTTATCCAACTCTTACAGTCACGGTTATCAATTTCGATAGATACGAACCGATTTTGTTGCCCATGCCTCCGATGCTCCTGCCTAACGGGGTCATCAGGCCTAATCAGGCGCTAGCCCAATTCAATCGCCTTCGCTTTACGCGTCGTCAAACAAAAAAAGAACGTTGATTTCTCAACGTTCTTCATCAGGCACCTGCACTGTCTTGCACAGATAAAAGCTACAATATACCGGTGATCGGGGTCGAACCGATACGTCCTCGCGGACACTGGATTTTGAGTCCAGCGCGTCTGCCTATTCCGCCACACCGGCATGGTGTTCATATTGTGGCAGTTGCCCAAAGGCGGTAACCGGATTTGAACCGGTGATGAAGGTTTTGCAGACCTCTGCCTTACCACTTGGCTATACCGCCACAACATTTAAATATATTACACGTTGACTCTTGAGAAGTCAATAACCAATTTTGAAAAATTGGAATTGGGTTAGCTGGATTCGAACCAGCGCATAACGGAGTCAAAGTCCGTTGCCTTACCGCTTGGCTATAACCCAATAAAAGGGCGGTATGTGGGGATCGAACCCACGTGTGCCGGTGCCACAAACCGGTGTGTTAACCACTTCACCAATACCGCCATAATAAGGTAAACAGGGATAGTAGGAATTGAACCCACACTGACGGTTTTGGAGACCGTAGTTCTACCTTTAAACTATATCCCTAAAAATGGAGGAGAGTGGATTCGAACCACCGAACCCGAAGGAGCGGATTTACAGTCCGCCGCGTTTAGCCACTTCGCTACTCCTCCATAAATGGCGCGGGACGGAATCGAACCGCCGACACATGGAGCTTCAATCCATTGCTCTACCAACTGAGCTACCGAGCCAACTTACGGTCCCAACCGGATTTGAACCGGTGATCTCCTGCGTGACAGGCAGGCGTGATAACCCCTACACCATGGGACCATATTGCGGGAGCAAGATTTGAACTTGCGACCTTCGGGTTATGAGCCCGACGAGCTACCAGACTGCTCCATCCCGCGATAATATTAAATTTGGAAAAAGGAGGATGTGGGATTCGAACCCACGCGCGGTATGACCCGCCTGACGGTTTTCAAGACCGTTCCCTTCAGCCGGACTTGGGTAATCCTCCATGCTGAAAATAACAAATATTTTGTTAATGACCCCTACGGGATTTGAACCCATGTTACCGCCGTGAAAGGGCGGTGTCTTAACCACTTGACCAAGGGGCCATACGCTGGTCAAATCTGATTCAGGTACGTCATCCGTCCTAAAACTAAAAGCCGAACGTTACGCCGTAGCACCAGACGACTTAAACTATGATAAAGGAAAATCGAGCGTTTGTCAACGCCAAAACCATTTTTTCTAAAAGTGTTTTCAAATCCCGGCCTAATTGGATTTAGGTCCACTTTGGCGTGAACCTACTTGCAAAAAAATTCAGTTGACAATAACTTTTTTCTCACTTCAGGGGGGCAGCCCAACCTTCCTCCTGTCCAGAACGCCAGGACAACAAATAGCGCCACGGTTAGCCGGCGATCTAATCAGTGGGGTTGAAGCCACCAGGATTTTGCCGGTCCCGTCACGCTATTTAGTCATTAACTTGTTGTGGACCCACTGCTCCAAATTCAATGTTGCGCGTTTATATTGATACTCACTGATTGATATCCGTTTAATGTTACGCGTTTATCGTGACGAACGCATGGTTGCGCGTTACTCGTCAATTGTTTTTTGTTGGAGAATTTGCAGCCGGGCCCAGACCAAGTCAAGTTCATCGGCGCGAAATTCAACATTGTCTAAGAAATAGATTCGTGGTTCACCATCCGGATAAACCAAGCGATGTTGCAAGCCGGGCAAACAGATGATCGCATCGTAACCGTGGGCCAGTAATGCGGCAATATCCCCGTCGGTTTGATCCAACTCAAACTGCCAAGGCGCTTGTGCTTGACGCGCCTGCCGGTCTAACAGCGCCTGATAATGCGCCACGTTGCTATCTCGCTGAATCAATGCTTGACCGATTTTACCGCGTAATAACGGATCGCTATTGTAAACCAAGACTGCCTGATACATAAAACCAACCTCCGATCGTCGCGCTAATCAAGCGCTAACCATCTTGAGGATAACACCATTGCACCAAAAGGCAATCCATCCTTAGTCGGAGTCCCCCACTTACGAAATGGGCGTGCCAGGGTTGGCTAAGCTGCGCGTTCAGGTCAGACTTAGCTTCAAATCAGAATCGTGCTAGAAATCGACTTGGATCGCAATCAAGCCCTGGTCTTCTTCTTTCAAATGTTGATCCCAAGTCGCCATATCAGGCACCGCCGAAGCCATGGTTAGGCTATAGGCAAATTCATAAAAGCCGGAGAGATCGACCTTGAAGTTGGTTTCCCAGAAATTATTCATCACCCATGAATATAAGTCGGCTTGGTTTTTAGCACGGGACTGTTCATCACAAAGATGGATCGGATGATGAGCCAAGTCACCAAGTGTCACCAACGGCGCATCTTTCAGAGAAATTGCCAACCCAGTTCCCGCTTGATCGCGATAGAGGATCCCCGTATCCAGCAGGTAAAACTCGGTATTGGTGCCTGGTAGCTGATCGATTCCTGGTCGCATCAAGCTGCCGGACTTCTTGAAGTAACGCTCACCGGCCAATTTAAGCGGCAAGGCAAAGTAAAGGTTCTCAGGATCCCAGACACTGTCTTTTTGAATCCGCAGCATACAAGTGATTTTGGCAAGGTCTTGATAGATCCGTAAGACGTAACTGAAAATTTGCGTGCCGGCTAATTGGCAATCAATGGCAACCTCGGTGAAAACAGGACCCCGTTCCAAGATTCGAATATCCGTGATCTGGCTGTTCCAGCGTTGCGCTTCTTTACCTTTGCGGTTACGTCCCATCCGGCGTCGTTCCATACACGGATCGGTTTGAATCGTGGTCTTCTCGTAAATGCCTTGGAAAAGTGGATGGGCAGCCTGATGATCGATGATATCTTCACCAGTTGGGCGATAAATGATCTGGGCCAAGCCCACGTCATTGTTCAATTTAACGGTAAAATATTTTGTTTCGACCGTCGAATCGTCGATCAAGCCAGGATAAACAATGTCTTTGACGTTTTCGGCACCTTTCAGCGCTGGGCGATAACGCGGCGGCAGATTGGGCGTCTCCCGCAAACGCAAGCCGATCTGTTTGACCTGTTTCGGCGCGAGGGTCACCACTAGCTCAATTTCGTAAGCCCGGGCCGTGATCATGACCTGACAAGGAAGCACTTCATTGGTTTCCCGATCATAGGCTTCCACGTAAGGCATCAAGTTGGGCATGATCCGCCGCTTGCCGAAATGTTCCCACGCCTCCATCAAGAGGGTCACGTTTTGGGTGACAGTACGGTCATAGGGATTGATCACCCGATAAAATTGCGGACGATTGGCTTTCGGCATCGCGTAATCATCATGCTTCATCAGATAGGCAATCAGCGCCCGATCAATTTCCGTACTGGCGTTGGCCGCATAGGAGAATTTCCGATATTCTAACTCATTGACCAGCGTGTTCCAAGGTTCCGAGGCCGAGGAGCTATACCCCCAGGTGTGCTCCGCAAAGAGCATCAAATCGTCCCGGGCAGCTTGGGCCAGTGGACCCTTGACCGTCTTCTCATCGGTCAAATCTTGCAGCAGGCGATAATTCCGGACGGCCCCTTTATAAATCTTGGTAGCCGCTGGTGTCGAGCCAACACCTTCTGCCCACCAGTCGTTCCAGTCCCCACGATAAGTTGGAATCTGACTGAGATCAGTCTGCCGTAAGACTTCAAAGAATTGGTTCAGTCCGATCATCTCAACCGTGATCTCATCGCCGTATTCCGCGTTCCATTCCGCGATGGATTCAACAATATCACGATCTGGGCCAGCATTATCTGACATGAATCCAGAAATCATCATGGGCACGAAATCATATGGATAATCAGATTGGGCCAACTCCTCGAAATACCCAAAAATCCGTTTCTTCGCCACTTCCAATTGAGGCGTGCTGAGATCCCCAGCATACTCATCTTCAATCTGATAACTCATCTGCGCGTTGGGCATCAAATAGGTTTCATTCCCGATTTGATAATGTTCCCCATTCCAGACCAGCACTTTCTCCCTGGTAGGCGCTTCCCACCAAAACGGGATCTGGCTCTTGAACAAGGGGTACATGCCGTGATGAGCGTGGATACAGGTAAAGAGATTGTCAATGCCGTTCTTGGCCAAGGCATGGGCGTATCCCCACGAGAATCCGTTGATGTCAGCGGTCATCGCTGAATCGATCGGCCGGGAGAAGCGCTGACTATACTGATGGGCCGCTGCTAAGCAATCACTGAGGATATCGGGGTCGACCAATTCGTTCAAATTCAAATAATTGCTACTAAAATCAATGTAACCAGCCTCAACGTAACGCTCAAACAGTTCGATCTGTTCTGGCGTGGCGTTTTCGCGGAAATTCTTCACTTGCCAATAATTCTCGCAAGTCCACACGAAATCGCAATGCCCCTTTTCCGCCAACTCGGCACTCACAATGTCGATGGCCTGAATAATATAGTCCACATGGCACTGCATGATTAATTCTTGAACAGCAGTATAACCAATGTCCGTATGGGAATGATTGATCAGATATAACTTTTTCATGAAAATCCTCCATTTTCACTCGATGCTGATTTTGTGGTCATTGTTGACCTAGTTGCCAAATAGTTTAAGCCTTGGATCGTCCGCAGCGACGTATCAAGACTGGCCCTGATTTCAGGACTGATTCCTTGCCGTGCCAATGTTTGTCTGAAACTCGATTCAAAGTAGCGGAACCCACGACTGACCTGGCCGCCAAAAACAACTTCATCGACGGCCAACTCGACTAAGTAGGGACCCAACCCTAACCCTAATCGCTGACCAAACTCCGCTAAAACGGCCAAACTGGCCGGATCTCCTAACGCGGCGGCTGCGGTTACTTGCGGCAATTCAGCCGTGATCCCCTGGCGCTGGCAAAGCTGGACCAGCCCTCGTCCGGACAGTTGTTCGTCAATCGTACTCTCACCAAAAGGTTCTCCGAAAATCATGCCTGATTTTGGCAAGCGTCCGCAAGCTTGAAGTTGTTGCCCCGCTTTTAGAAAGGCAGAACCCAAACCCGTTCCAATCGTGAAGTAACCACCACAACGCTCATGATCGTGCAGGGCCGCCTCACCAAAGGCGAAGCTCAACGCATCATTGGCGAAAAACAGCGACCAATCTGGCAACAAATTCAGTTCCGTTGCACTCAGACTTTTTTTGAAAGTTGTCGCCAGATCATAACCAGCAAGCTGCTCGAATTTATGCAGTCCGTGCATCTGGCTGATTCCCCGTTGATAATCAAAGGGCCCTGGAAACGCCCAACCCACCGCACAAATCAGCACCGGTTCAGGTAATTTCGCAACCAAGTTCAGACACTGCTGAACCATTTCTGCAACAAACTGCGGACCTGAACAATCGGCCGCGGTCGGCGTGTAAATCAATTCAGGCAAGAGATTGTCACCCGTGCCAGTGAAGACGCCACTTTTAGTGATGGTGCCCCCGACGTCAAACATCAATTTCACTTTTTCCATCTGGTCAATTGTGCCTCCTCACCTGATCTGCGCTGATAGCAGCGTGACTTCCTGACCCTGACTTGGTCCACTGGGGAAGACACGGAAAGCGCCGACGCTAGCAGGAATAATCACCGTTTCTCCATAGTGGAGCTGCAACCACGCCTCGCTGGCCGACATTGCTGTAGCCGGTGCCAGACTAATTTCCTCACCAGCAACCAGACAGGCCATCACGACATCGCCATTGGTCGTCAACGTGATGGGCCGATCGAAACAATCGCGAATGGTTCTGATGGCTTCACTAGGCGCTAACCCCGTCTCTTCTTGCCGATGACCCGGGGTTTGCCGTAAAGGCTTGATTTGATTGACCAAATGCTGCGTCACTTCGTTCGTGTCACGGCTAAAATCCAAATTGGCCATACCTCTTTGAATATTGATCGGCCGCGGACGACCATCCAGATCAAGCCGATGCCAATCCCATAACTTAAAGGAAAACCGATTTGGGGTCGCGCTGATTTCTAAAACCACTGTTTCCGCGCCGCTGCAATGAATCGTCCCGGCTGGGATCAGGAAATGATCATGGGCTTTGACTGGCAAAAAATTAACAAATTTCTCAGCAGCAAATTCCTGGGTTGTTTGCGCCGTCGTCAAGGCCGCCGCCAGCTCGGCAGGATCAACGCCAGTTTGCACGCCTAGAATCACTTGTGCTTGCGGTGCGGCCGCCATAATGTAATAACTTTCGTCTTGCGTGTAAGGCAGTTTAAATTGTTGATAGGCGTACGCAGCGGTAGGATGGACCTGCAAACTCAGATTACCACCGCCCACCGTATCCAAATAATCGAAGCGGATCGGAAAACTCTCTCCGTAACGACCATATGTTTTCTCACCCAAAAGCGCTCGCGGTTCCAACATCACGAGGTCTTGCGCTGGCACTTCCAACACGGTCGTTCCCACTTGGAGCAACAAACTATTCTCTTCGGGCACCCCGTCAAACCCCCACCCCAAGTTTGGCGCGTCCGGTTCGACCCCGAAATTCTCTTGAAGCCAATGGCCACCCCAAACACTCGGTGCGAAATAAGGTTTCAAGCGAAAAGGTCGCTGGGCCAGTTCGGCCATCATCGCCAAGTAATCAGGCGCCGCCACCATCCGAAATTGCTGCGGATCATTCAAATCTAACAAATAATCAAATTGGCGAAACGCTTTTGCTTTCAACGCATCCCCTAGCGGCCAGTCGAAGAAGTAGCCCCGCTTGATCTTGCGATTCCACGAATCATGGGTATTATCACTGTGCCAGTTGGCCTGGCCTGCACGGTAGCGCCCCTGAAGTTGCCAGCGGGTGAGACTGACATAGACCACCAGATCCGCCGCGATCAAACTGGCGGCGCCGACACCATAGACCACCGTTCGGCCTGTACTGGCGGCCACGTCAGCTTGAAGTTGCCGCAATTTTTGTGGTTCGATCAGTTCCGCCAAATCATAATCATGAAACTGACCGAACAGTTCATCGTCCGTTAGCGTCGGCTGCAGCTTAGCCGTCAAAGCCGCTGGGTCCAAGAAAACCTCATCGGTAGCGAGCACGCGTTCAGCAGGCAACTGCGTCAACAATTGACCCAACTGACGCTGATCGACGCCCGGGTAACAATCAAAGGCAATCACCGCAGCGGTTTTTTTGCTAAGCTCCGCGACTATTTGAGCAAGGTTGCCATAAACTGGCAGCTCTTTTTTCACTTTAAAAATTGGGGTCGCATCATACAATGACAATTCCTCCTTAGCTTGCTACTGACCTTAGTATAGGGGCAGTTGTATCCGTTAACAATAGCGGATTTTGTACATTTCAATGGCTTATCCGGCTTGCATCTAGCCCTATTGTTATATACAATAAAAAGCGATGAAGTTGAATCAAGCATCAACAATTAGGTGGCGATCAACACCGACAGCTGGCTTAAATTTGGATCAGCTTTTTGCATCGATCATCACTTTGCTCACTAAATCGACTGCGGCTGGAGGCCAATCAATGACTGATAAACAACTTCCCTTATACCTGCAAATATCTCAAGACTTGCGTCAACAAATTCAAACGGGAACCTGGCGACCCGGGCAACGGATCCCCACTGAATTTGCCCTGTGCGATCACTACCACGTCAGTCGCATCACGGTTCGTAAGGCCATTGATGAATTAGTCAAGGATAATCTGATCGTCCGTCAGCGCGCTAAAGGCAGCTTTGTGAGTACTTTTGATGAGCGGATCGCCACCCACTACACCTCCTACAAGAGCTTCACCAACGAAATGAAGGAAGTCGGGATCGATATCGAAACGCTCCAAGTCAATGTGCGCTTGGGTTTTGCCGACTACAAATTGAGCAACTACTTACAGGTCGGAGTCGGCGACCAAATCATCATGATCGAACGGGTGCGCGGCGCTCAGGGGAAGGCCTTTGCATACTTCAAGACTTATCTTAAATTCAACCCCTTGCTATCCTTAGAGGCCAGCACTTACCAACACTCCTTCTACGATTATCTCGCCACTTTGGGCATTCGGATCAAGCATGTTCGCGAGATCGTTGAAGCCATCGAACCCAGCAAGAAAGTCGCGCAGATCCTGATGATCCCACAAAAAAAGCCCGTGCTTAAACGGGCGCGGATCGTCAACAATCCGCTGGTTGATTATTACGAATATAGTGAATGCTTTTATATCGGATCACAATACAAATATGCGATCGATTTCACCCAACAACGTTAAAAGAGCCGTAAGATCGCCAGAATCAGCGGTGGGATCAAAAGCGCTGGCAACAAATTCATGGTTTTGAATTGTTTGATTTTGAGAATACTCAGCCCCGAGGCGAAAATCAACAAGCCCCCGACAATCATGATCTCTGTCAACAAGGTCTGATCGATCGCACTACGCAACAACAGCGCCAACAGATAAATACTGCCCTGCCAGACAAAGACCACCGCGGCCACGCTGGCGATGCCAATGCCATAGGTTGCCGCCAGGACCATGGAGGTGATCCCGTCCAGCATCCCATTTGTCAACAGGAGCGTATAATCCTGCTTCAACGCCGCTTCGATTGGACCGACAATGGCCAAAGACCCCATGCAGAACAAGAGAATCGCCGTCGATAAGCCGGTGGCCAGATCGCTTTTGCTATACCGGCGCACCGTGCGATCGAAACGGTTCTCAATATCTAACCATTGCCCAAAAACACCGCCCACCGCCAAACTAACAATGAATAAAACCGGATATTTACTCCGCGGAAGTTGTTGGACAACCGCATTGATTCCCAACCCCACCGCGGCCAGTCCCAGCGCCTGCATAAGAATTTCGTGAAATTCTGGCCGTAGCCCCTTCTTGAAAAAAGTCCCGACAAAACTGCCCACCAGAATCATGCCTACATTAAAGAGCGTTCCCCACATTATTAAATTCCTCCATTTGGCACGACAAGCCTGCGCCACTTAGTTTGATGATCTCGATCCCAAATAACCCCGTGATCCCACCAACGATCGAACGCGCTAACGGCGTCAGAACGTTGGTAAGTCCTAAGGGCGCACCTGGGTTAGTTTGGCTAGCTATGTTAGCACGGTTAGCTTTGGAGCTCAACTGCCGGCTAGTGCTCATCAGCCGCTCCGGAGGCCGTCGGGTTCGTTTCCGCCGCGGCCTCTGTCTGTAAGGTAACCGCCGCTTGATGAATCTGGCGCACACTATTGATCACCAAAGGAAAACCAATGTAAGGCAACAATTGAATCACGGACCACACCAGCTCCGCTTCACTGTTGCCGGCCTTCAAGCTTCCGCGAGCGTGGGCCCGAACTTGAAAGTCAACATTCAACGTAATCAAAGCCAACAATTCAAATTTCTCCCGTTCCGCCACGGTAAGAAAGCCCCGACAATAAAAATCATTAAAAAAGTGTTGGGTCAACGCGTTGCTGATATAATCCCCGGCACCTTCCGGCAATTCAGCCAAAAGGGTTTTGATTTCATTACCGTACAGCTCGCTTTGGACCTGAGCGCCATAATCATCTGGCTGCACCGCTGCCCCTGCCTTAACCGTGACCTGGTTCGCCCGAAAAACTTGATGGATCACATTCAGCGTTGCCAAGACCTTAGGCAGTCCCACCACCGGCACTAGTTGATAAATCAACTCAACGATTTTCTCTGGTGAGATCTGCGCCTGCCGCGCCAACCAAGTTTGCGCAGCCACTAAATCGGTTTGCCCCTGCACGGTGAACGCCACCAAGGGAATGAGAACCCGATCCGCCGTTAAGTGCGCCGCGCCACTTTTGACCTGGTCATCTAGCCATGGGGTTACCAATTGTGCCAAATCACGATCAATCACAGAAATTTGTTGAACTAATTCATTTTGCATTCGCTTGTGCTCCCTTTCATCGTTCGACCCATCCCAGCAATCGCCAGGACTGTTTCCCTTATGAATAACGAATATTCGCCAATGCACTGATTTCTGCGGCGAATAAATCGATTGGCTCGTTGACCCAAGTCCCCAACACCAGAACCGTCAACCCACGCTAACAAAAAAGCCTGATTATTGATCGACAATCAAGCTTTTATGATACTTAATGAACAAATTTTACCAAATGACGCTAGGCAGCTGTAATCGTCAACGACTCAATGACCACATCTTCGTTAGGCCGATCCTGGCCATTGCGTGCCACTCGAGAAATTTCTTGAACAACTGGCATCCCCGCGGTTACTTGACCGAAAACAGTGTGACGATGATCCAGCCAAGGTGTTCCACCTTGTTTGTATGCGGCAATGATTTCTTCAGGATAGTCAGCATCCTGCATACTTTGTAACATCCGCTTCGGCATATTCGCGTTAGAGACAATAAAGAATTGACTGCCATTGGTGTTGGGACCAGCATTAGCCATGGACAAGGCGCCGGTCAAATTGAAAAGTTCATTAGAGAACTCGTCCTCAAATTCGCCGCCGTAAATGCTTTCACCGCCAGCGCCGGTACCAGTGGGATCACCGCCTTGAATCATGAAATCGGGAATGACCCGATGGAAAATAATACCGTCATAATATTTCTTTTGGGCCAATTCAATGAAATTTTTGACGGTCTTGGGCGCCAGTTCATCAAATAATTGAATTTCGATTGTGCCATGGTTAGTAACCAGGGTTGCCTTGCTTCCAGTCGCGTGGGCCAGATCTAATTGTGGGTACGTCATAATTGCCTCCAATAATTTGCTTGATAATCATAGTTTAATACAATTTGCGGTCAGAAGCGACCCTCAGTTAACTTTTTGACCGCGGCTTACAGTGCTTAGCGTTGGTGGTGCAGACAAAAGTAGGTTGAACGCAGCTTGCGCTGCGAAATTCGGGGTGAGCTCGCTGTGGGCGCTGTTTTGAGCCAATCCGCAAAGTGCGCGGCTTGTCTCAAAATCAGGCCTTGTCCTAAGCGGTAAACCGCCAAGGACAATTTCACGGCGATCTCACCCCGAATTTCTCCGCTCCAGCCGCTCAACGTTTTAACAGCCGTTTGAGCACTCACGCCGTCTGGCAAGCTATCGTCAATTGATGGGGAACCACGCAAATGACGGCCATGGTTAGTGGTCACCAGCTTTAAATTGGTGACACCAGTGCAGTCTGCTTGATGAACTGACGCAAGTTTTTGATGACTATGCTGAATCGGTCGTTTTCCAACCAAGGATTGTTACGGAAACAAGTAAAGATGTTCAGTCCGCGCAAAATATCTCGACCTCCTAATCCGAATCGGTTGGCATTGCCGTACCACCAAAAAACGGGCAATTGTTTGACCTCTTACTTGCCAAAGCACTTCGTCAGATACCCAACTCCGATTGCAGATCGGCTCGATTCTGCCCAGCAACCGGCTGGGACTGCGCGGCTCAGTGGTGAAATTGTCCTTGGCGGCTTTGACGCTTAGGACAAGGCTCGATTTGAAGACAATTCCCGCTTTTGGAATTGGCTTCAAACGACGCCCACCACGTTCCAGTCCGCATCAGCAGTCCCAGCCGGTTGCGCTTACGCGCAACACCCACTACACCTGCAATTAAGCGAAAAGGCATGAATAGAAGCCGGTTGCGCTCACCTCACCAGCAATCAAGCAAACCGATCACTCAGAAAATCAAAAACATCTTGCCGACTCAAGCTGCCCAAAACTTGGCCAGTTTGATCATTGACCTGGAGCATCTCATAGCGGGTCAATAATTCGAACAGTGTTTGTGCCGGAACGGTCGGTGTGACCACGGGCAGGTCAGTCTGGAATAGATCAACACTATATTTTCCCGCGGCGATCAAATCCGCCACCTGAAAATCATGCGGATCGCTACCAGTCTCGCCTTCAAAGAAGCTTCCAACAAAGGCGGTGGCAGGATGCTCCACGATTTCTTGCGGTGTTCCTACCTGTAATAATTCGCCTTGATGGATAACGCCGACCCGATCCGCCAATTTCAAGGCCTCCCTCATGTCGTGGGTCACGAAAACAATCGTTGTTTGTAACTCCTGGTGAAGACGCAGAACAAGATCCTGCAACGAGGTTCGGGAAATCGGATCCAACGCGCTGAAGGGTTCATCCATGAGAATAACTTCAGGTTCAGCAATCAAGGCCCGCAAAATCCCGATCCGTTGTTGCTCGCCGCCTGATAATTCGCGAGGATAGCGATCTTGATACTGGTCCGGATCCAAATCGACCATTTTTAGCAAACGAACGACTTCTTGATCTTGACGGGTGCGTTTCCAACCTAACATTTCTGGAATCACGCTGATATTCTGGCGGACCGTCATGGTTGGAAACAAGGCGATCTGTTGTAACACATACCCGATTTGCCAGCGTAGTTTACGGAGATCATAACTCGCCATTGGCCGCCCCGCAAAATCGATTGTTCCGGTGGTTGGTTGGATCAGGCCGTTGATCATTTTCAAAGAGGTGGTCTTGCCACTACCTGAAGGACCCACCAAGACGAAAATTTCACCTTTTTGGATTTTGAGATTCAGTCCTGCCAAAATCGTCGGTTGATCGGGATAAGCCTTACTGACGTTCTTAAATTCTATGATTGTGCTCATCCTACTGATCCCCCTTTAGCAGGCCGTGTTTGACCAAATAGTTCTGGGCGACGCTGGCCGCCGATTTCCTCTTCACGTTGACTTGATAATTCATTGCGGTCATTTCCGCGGCGGAAATTTTCCCAGCCAACTGATTCAACGCGGTGACGATTTGTGGGTGCTTCTGGGCGAAAGCTTGACTCATTAGCGGTGCCCCCCGATAATCGGGGAAGAGCTGGCGATCATCCTGCAAAACGACTAAACCATAGCGCGCCAACTCGCTATCTGTGGAATAAGCGTCGATCAAATTGATTTTATTTTGATTGATGGCCTCATAACGCAAAGAAGGTTCCATCCCTTGAACGCTAGGAAAAGTCAACCCGTACTTAGCTTTGACGCCCTTGTACCCATCGGCGCGATCAATAAACTCCAGCGTGAAACCCGCCTTGATTTGTGGCAAAACTTGCTGCAAATCGGAAATCGTCTGCAACCCATGCTTCGTCGCAAAAGTTTGCTTGACGGCTAAGGCATAAGTATTCTGATAAGCCATTGGCGCTAATAAGCGCAGTTGCGCCTGCTTGGCCAGCAATTTGTTGGCCTCCTGATAAGTCTCGTTAGCGGTCAATTTGCTTTTATCGACCGTTTGGGGAACCTTGACCAAACTATCCAGAACCGTACCCGTAAACTCAGGATAAATATCAATTTGCCCACTTTTCAAGGCGTTGAACAAGAAGCTGGTTTTACCAAAATTCGATTTCAACACCACGTGGGCTTGGGGATCGGCTGCCTCGATCAATTGCGCATACATATTGATCAGAATATCCGGCTCCGCGCCTAATTTACCTGCGATCGTGATGGTTTCTTGATTAGCTGCCTGCTTTTGATAAACGCTGTAGCCGCCGATACTACAAATCAACGCCACTAAAACAAGACCGGTAACGCGCGGCTTAGCCTTCTGTAACAGATTGATCAGCGCGCTGAAAATAATCGCCAACAAGGCCGAGGCCAGCGCCCCGATCAAGGTCAAGGCAGTATTATTGCGATCGATTCCTAGAAGAATCAAATTCCCCAGGCCACCACCGCCAACCAGGGCCGCCAAAGTCGCGGTGCCGATGATCAGGACCAAGGCGCTACGGATCCCGGAAATAATAATGGGCAAAGCGATGGGGATCTCCACTTTGATCAGGCGCCGTATTCGCGACATCCCGAAGGCAACCGCAGCCTCTTCAATGGCTGGATCGATCTCAGCCAAACCCACATATGTATTTTGGAAAATCGGCAACAGCGCGTAAACCACCAAGGCAATCAAAGCTGGTACTGAACCGATGCCCACGATGGGAATCAGCAAACCCAATAACGCCAGTGAAGGAATTGTTTGCAAGACCCCGGTCACTTGTAACAGGACCTCGCCAACTTTTTTGTGATGGACAACCAAGATTGCCAGCGGAATCGCGATCGCCATGGCCAATAGCAAGGCGCTTAACGAGATCGTAATATGTTGCAAAGTATCATTGAGGAGCTCACCCTTACGCTCAACCAAGGTATTAACGAAATTATTCATAAATAAACTCCCTCTATTAACTTTCCCGCGTGCCCAACAAGGCGCCTGAACACACATTCACCGAGTGGACAACTTGCCACGACTGGGACATATTTATATCTTGTCATAAGCGATTTCTTGACTCAACAAAAAGGCTTGTAGGCCAATGCTCAAAGTTCGCCACACTGCCCCACTGCCCCCAGTGGACAGGTTAAAAAATCATGCGCTTCTGGTTCGCTTCATTTCGTGGTAAACTAAGGCAACCGCTTGATTTTTTAAGTTGGGCCACAAAGCAAAACAAATCAAGCGCCTGAGCTGACTTGCAAAAGAGCACAGCACAATCAGGCACCGACAAGCCCCGACGAGAAAGAAGGAATCTAAATGGCAAATGCGAATATGGTTGATTACGTTCGAGCTTATGGTCAGAAAACGTTGAACGAACAGTGGTTCAATGATCTAGATGGGGTGATCCTCGCCCAACTGGCCTATTTAGATTTTGGCCTCCTAAAAAAGGCCCAGTTAAATAATCTGTCTCAATTACGGGAACACCCGGAACTGATCCCGGCCCTCGTCAAAAACACCTGGAACCCGGCGGGAAATCAAGAACTCTTGGCTCAATTGATCAATAGCCGCCGCTTCGGCCAGCTCAGTTGGCACGATTGGGTGGCCAAGATCGATGTCGCTAAGGAACAGAAATTCAGCGCGGTCACGTTTGACCTGAATCCTCAGCTCCATTATATTGCTTACCGCGGGACAACAGCAACCTTGATTGATTGGAAGGAAGATCTGAATATGACTTTTTTGGCGGCGATTCCTTCCCAACGTAGCGCGTTGCATTACACGAAACGCATCATGAAACATCATCCCGGTAATTATTTCCTAGGTGGTCATTCAAAAGGCGGTAATCTGGCGGTTTACGTGCTAACCCAACTGGCGCCAGTGGAACAGATCCGGGTAGAAAGTGTCTACAGCGCAGATGGCCCAGGTGTCAAAACCAAGATTCCCACGCGCCTAGCCACGAAAATTCGCAAGTTCATTCCCCAAGCCTCAATTATCGGCCTTCTTCTGGAGCCCGGCACGGATTATCAAGTTATCACCAGCACGGGCAGCGGCTTTCGCCAACATGATCCTTATACCTGGACAGTCCAGGGGGATCATTTCGCGGTGCTGACTTCGACCGGACGTTTCTCCCAATATACCCAGCGGACAATGAGTCATTGGTTGGCCGCCTTGGACGATGCCACCAAGCAAGAATTTCTAGACTCCGCTTACGCGATCATCAAGAACAGTGACTATCGCCAAATCGACGCCTTGCAAAACGATTGGACCGGCGCGCTCCGTCTGGTTCGTAAAGAAGTGGGCCAATCCGATCCCGAAGTCCAAGCCAAATGGAAATTCGTGACCGACAAATTAGTTGATGCGCTAGTCACCGCAGCGTTAACGGACAACGTGAAGCAGCTTCAGGCCAAGGGTGAGGCCAATCCCGTGATCCAAACCGCCAGCACGGCCTTGAAAGACAACTGGTCAGAGTTACGTGAACGTACCGAAAACAGTGCCTTCCACGATCAAGCCAGTGCAAAACTCCAACAGTTACGCCTAAAAGGACGCCAGATCGAATTAAAACGGCCAGAGAAACTAACCTCGGCCAATACCACCATTCGCAGCACCCTCGATCGCCTGTTAAAACGGCGTCACGAACTGGATCAAGGCCAACTTGGTGGTCCTGATAGCAAGCCCAAATCCTGACCCAAAATTCTTGACCCCAATAAGCTCAGACAACGATGATTACCGCCTACCCACACCCTCTCAGGTAGTGGCCCAGCGCGACGCAGACGCCTGTTCGCCAGGGGATAATTTCATAATCCACACAAAAAAAGACCCTGTTTTCACAGGATCTTTTTTTCCGAACCAAGTGTGTTAAAACGGAGAAGGAGGGATTTGAACCCTCGCGCCGCTTTCGCAACCTACACCCTTAGCAGGGGCGCCTCTTCAGCCACTTGAGTACTTCCCCAATGGGCCTAAATGGACTCGAACCATCGACCTCACGCTTATCAGGCGTGCGCTCTAACCAGCTGAGCTATAGGCCCATTGATGATGGTTCAAAGCGGGTGACGAGAATCGGACTCGCGACAACAGCTTGGAAGGCTGTGGTTTTACCACTAAACTACACCCGCAACGCTAAAATTTGAATGATCATGGCGCGGGACGGAATCGAACCGCCGACACATGGAGCTTCAATCCATTGCTCTACCAACTGAGCTACCGAGCCAACTTACGGTCCCAACCGGATTTGAACCGGTGATCTCCTGCGTGACAGGCAGGCGTGATAACCCCTACACCATGGGACCATATTGCGGGAGCAAGATTTGAACTTGCGACCTTCGGGTTATGAGCCCGACGAGCTACCAGACTGCTCCATCCCGCGATAACATTAAATTACAAGGCTATTCCATCGAAACCGATGGACCTTGTAGGACTCGAACCTACGACCGGACGGTTATGAGCCGTCTGCTCTAACCAACTGAGCTAAAGGTCCAAGTATATAGCGGCGAAGGGGATCGAACCCCCGACCTCCCGGGTATGAACCGGACGCTCTAGCCAGCTGAGCTACACCGCCATGAAAAAAATGATTGAAATTACAATCAATCGGGAAGACAGGATTCGAACCTGCGACCCCCTGGTCCCAAACCAGGTGCTCTACCAAGCTGAGCTACTTCCCGAACTATGCACCCAGTAGGAGTCGAACCTACAACCTTCTGATTCGTAGTCAGACACTCTATCCAGTTGCGCTATGGGTGCATTTCATTATAATGCCGAGAATCGGAATCGAACCGATACGGAGATCACTCTCCGCAGGATTTTAAGTCCTGTGCGTCTGCCAGTTCCGCCACCCCGGCGTCTTATAATGAAAGCGGAAGACGGGATTCGAACCCGCGACCCCCACCATGGCAAGGTGATGTTCTACCACTGAACTACTTCCGCATTATGCCGACTAGACGATTTGAACGCCCGACCCTCTGATTACAAATCAGATGCTCTACCAACTGAGCTAAGTCGGCATCTTGGTTTTTCTCTTTTCTCGCGCCGTTGGCGCTCCGCTTAATACGGGTGAAGGGACTTGAACCCATACGTCCATTGGACACTAGAACCTAAATCTAGCGCGTCTGCCAATTCCGCCACACCCGCGTGGTTGGGGCCAACGATGAGTCGTGACAGGCTCGAACTGTCGACCCTCTGATTAAAAGTCAGATGCTCTACCAACTGAGCTAACGACTCAATGGAGGTTACAGGGCTCGAACCTGTGACCCTCTGCTTGTAAGGCAGACGCTCTCCCAGCTGAGCTAAACCTCCATTTAGCGTGGCAACGCCCTATCCTCGCAGGCAGTCTCCCACCAACTACTTTCGGCGCTAAAAAGCTTAACTTCTGTGTTCGGCAAGGGAACAGGTGTATCCTTCTTGCTATCGCCACCACACTCTTTACT